>JAKBQK010000467.1 GCA_021835265.1 Thermoplasmata archaeon | reverse complement strand
AGAAAAATAAAAGACTATCCATCGAACTTAGCATTCTAATTTTTATTAGTATAGTTTTTGTAGCTTTTTATTCTGGAATTAATCCATCTTCACCATTTTCTCCAATTATAAAATACCTATTTTCATCTACAAGTATATTCACAGAATTTAGAACTAATGCATTCGCGGTATCATTTTATTATGCTTTTATGCTTAGTCTTCTAATAGGAATAGGATCCATTCTATTATTGTTTGGAATCAAGAATAAAAAATTTAAGATCATAATTATTATTTTAATATTTATGCTAGTTAATATTTTATATCCCTTTCCAGTCATTACTGGTTCTCATGATTCTAACCTCGCAGGTGTACACATACCAGCTTATGTAGATTCCGCTTACAATTTTACAGAACATTTGGATGGAAAGCATAATATTATGCTAATTCCTCAATCATATTTGTGGTCATACACTACTTATTACACCGGTGTCAATATGCTTCAGCATGTGTCCCGAGATCCAGTGATAACTGGCTCTCCGTATCAAGAACGGTATAATAACTACAGTGCTAGGATGTATAATGAGTTTTGTAATATTACTTCAACAATCTATAATTCCAATGTAAATAAGTCAAATCAACTATATCTTCAAAACTTGTTTTATTTGATGAATATTAAGTATTTGTACTTTCAGGGGAATTTAAATTATAACGATTCAAAATATAATGAATCTTTGAATAAGTTATATCATAACACTACCTTACTAAAATCAAAAATTGAATTTAAAAATATAACTATCTATGAGACCAATATAAACAGTTCTTTCATATTTATTTCTAAAAGCGCAAACCTTAAAGAAATATTAACTAATAGAACTCTTTTAGAAAATGAAAATTTGTTGAAAATTTTAACACCAGTCTATAATTACACATTCAATAAATATAGTGATAATTTTTATTTCAAACTACCTACCAATGGAACTGTCTTATTAACGTTTGAATATAGCAATAATTATCGCTTAGAAAATAGTAGTAGCATTTCATTATTATGGTTTAATGAATTTAAGAATGTAAAATTGCGATCAAGATTTGTTAGTTTGGATTATGTTAGCATTAACTTAAGTAACGAGAGATTGGAATATTTTATTGGCATTTCAATTTTTGTTTTAGAGATTTCTACCTTTGCAATATACTTTGGAATTAAAAAATTGAAGAGATAAAATAATGCTTTTCACTCATACTTAGTTAATTTTTATTCAAACGATAGATTTATAACAATTTCTAACAACATATTAATTTTTGGCCCTTGATTGGCCTTTCAGGAAAATTATAGCGAATTCATGGACAATGTTGTCGGAAATGGTTCCTTTATCTCTTATTTCCTCACTGTTTTCAACCATTATTCATGGAATTTCCACAGCTCACATTATCATCCCCTTCTTTTTCATCCTTATCATGCACATGAGGTTATGGCCAAGACACATGAACATGCATTTCACCCTTACTCTTGGGATAGTGGTAACAAATACATGACCACCATGGAATATTGTTTTGATGATAGAATATGGTCTTTCACCTCTGGATCGCTTTCTCGTTATTCTCATATTGCGACGGATGCTTTCCACAGGAAGATTGTATCCCTTCAAAGATTTATCCAAGGTTGCATCTATTCCTCTTCCTTCAACACCAAAATATCCCTTGTCCTTGTAATTCACGATGCCGGGTATGCCCAGGTCTATCTGCGAATCATGAACGGATGCTGTTGTCAAGGCATAATTGTGTATTATGTCTTTCTCCACACACTGTCCGGTATGCAGCTTGTGTCCGAAATGTGCCTTCCTGTTCTTAACAGCCCATGTGCCATCCTTTGATCTCCTTGTTTTCGCATTCCTTCGTTCATCTTCCCGTTCTTTCTTTATCTTTTCTCTTTCAATCCTCTTCGCAGCTTTAATTTCATTCTTTGACATTCCATTTTCCTGCTCTGGCGTTTTCTCGGGAAATTCCTGATCGATCGGTATCGTACCATCACCTTTCTTCCTCTTTCCATGACCGGGATCAGATTCAATGGAAGTGGCATCCTGTATACTTCTTTCTTAACAGTTATACCCTTCTCGCTGAACTGCTTCCAGATCGAATTCCAGATCTTTTTGTCCTTATGGTTACTGGATATCCTCTCTCTGAAAAGTCATATGGTTCTTGCATCTGGGACGGATTCCGGATAATTCAGGAAGTTCATGAATCTTATATTTGAGTAGAGTTCTATTTCCATCACTTCATCAACAAGACCGTATAGGGACTGGAAGAACCTGATCTATACCATGAATACAGGATCAAAATTCTGCCTGCCACCTTTTTCTGTATCGTTTTTGTAAAGATCAGAAAGGAGGGTGTAAATGGCAAGTGAAAATTCTCCAATTATGGCAAACGAAAAGTATACAGTTCTGGCAATCGAAAAATAGCCAGTCAATCATGCTGAACCTAGGTGCAACGGATTGCTTGAACAGGAGGGATGGTACATGATAAGAGCTTGAAGGATCAGGGGCTTTCGATAAGCGAGATAACAAGAAGACTTAGAATAAGCAGGACAACGGTTAGGAGATATCTCAAGTCTGGCATGGTGCCACAGTATCACAGAGACCCTGCAGGCTCAATGATTGAGCCCTTCCTGCCGCTTGTGAGGGAGATGATTGATCAGCACAATCTCTCTGCAGTCAGGATATATGAGGATCTGAGGAAGAAAGGCTTCAAAGGACCATATTCCCTTGTCAAGCAGTACAGCAGGCCAATGCGAAATGACAGGAAGATCCTGGCAGTTTACAGGTACGAAACAGATCCAGGGAAGCAGTCTCAAGTTGATTTTGGCGAGTTCGGTTACATCGAGATCGACGGTGAGAGAAGGAAACTGTATGCATTCAGCATGATCGTGGGACACTTCAGGATGGGATATGCCGAATTCACCACCGACATCTCGACGCGCAACGTGATCCGCATGCACCTAAATGCCTTCAGGCATTTTTGCGGGTACACAGATACGATACTCTATGATAATATGAAACAAGTTGTCCTTGAAAGAAAGCTCAAAGCCTCCGAATCAAGGTTCAACGGAGAGTTCATGAGCTTCTCCGAGTACTATGGCATCATCGTCAGGCTCTGCTATCCCTATCGCGCTCTAACAAAGGGCAAGATAGAGAACACCATCAAGTACCTCAGGTACAACTTCTGGGCGGGCAGATCCTTCGAGTCTCTCCAGGACATCAATGTCCAGTGCCATGAATGGCTTCAGAAGGTCAATTCCCAGATCCATGGCACCACGCATGAAACCCCGCATGAAAGACTGAAGAAGGAGCAGCTCAATCCCATGGATTTGGTGCAGGACTATTCCGATCATTTACCTGATGCCACAACCATATGGATTTTTCGTGAAAGGTTATCAAAAACAGGAAGGGATAGAATAATATGGAATGAACTCCAGAGTCAGATGGAATCAAAAGGGATCAAGGTGAAGAAGGGATCTTCACAGGATGGCACGCCAGGGATGATATATGACTAACCCATGCAAGTTGGGTTCCGGAAATTACCTGTTTGTCCGGATAGCAGGCATCACACGCAGCCCAGTGATGGACTGTGTGAAGTTGATAGACCTG
>JAKBQK010000226.1 GCA_021835265.1 Thermoplasmata archaeon | reverse complement strand
GTGCTCTGAGTCATGGAAAAAAATATTACACTTCTCAATTTTAGGTAAAACTTCCCTAGAGGGACCCAGCTTTAAATTCCACCTTCCTCTTAGATCATTGGGAATAAGCCAACCCGGATCAAGTTCATTTGGAGTATATACAGCATCAATTGTTCCGTCACCATAAACGTACCCTTCTTTTTTTCTGTTTGGAAGGTCGATATCAACTAGCTTTCCTTTATCATTTAATTTCAAAGCAAGCAGCATCAATGATGAACTTACCCCAGAAGCAACACCTGTCTGTACAATGACATCTGGTTTTAGATAGCGAATTAATGCGTAGAGCGCTAGAAGGGTTATGGTAAAATAGGGTGATGCACCAGTGGCAGACCTTAAGATTTCATCTTTACTAAAAACTCTTTCTAAGTCTGTATTTAAAGTATTACTCAAGTTGTGAATTGCAATCAGTTCTTTTGAAGAATAAATTCCTAATTTATTTGCAACAAAATAATACATACATAGATGGAAAGCTTCGATACGAGAATGACAACTGATAAAGGTGTTGTCCTTAAGTTTTATGTCAATAGGTTTGTTCTCCTGAAAAAAGAACTTTAAGGCTTGGTGTTTACGAAATAAACTTAGCTTCAAAACACTTAATTGGAATAATCTCCTCGTAATATATCTACTACTTAGTTTCCTTCTAAAGAAAACATTCAAAGCATTCTCCATATATTTTCAGTATATTGAAGGATGCTAAATATTTAGCCCTCACTATTTCAAATCGGTCAGAATAAATAGATATAACCTGCAATATCATAGAACTGGTCACCACGATAACAATGTTATAGAAAAGAATAAATACATAAAGAATCTGCAAAAAAGAGGTTTCCCGGATCATGGAGGTTTCTACATGAAATCCAAAAATACAACAGAATAGAAACTCAATGTAGTCGTGGAATTCTTCGCATAAATGTGACACTGGCTGAAATATGTTTGGGGCATGGCATATATCCTGTAGATGAGCAAATTGGGGTATGGAGAGAGTCAATCCACAAATTTAAGAACGTTGAATTAAACTGACTAAATGATTAACTACTTTAAAAATTGGTTCGAAATTATGAGAAAATGAGATTCTTGTTGAAATAGTCAAATCAAGTCAATTGTTCCCAAGACTTTCAAATTCACAATAAAATGTTTAGTTGCAAAATATGAGATTAGATCCAGCGGAATTTCCTATAGTACAACTTGATCAATTCATTTGGTATATACCTGTAGAATCTAGAGTATCTTATCCGGAAAGCTAGCAGTGATGTACCCTGGCCAATAACTTCCGCTAAAGGATGGAATTTACTTCCTTCCTTGTGGTCATAGTGGACTTCAATTTCCTTTATACTTACATTATCTCTGGACATGTGATATAGCATTGCAACATCAAAGAACGTATTTGTGACGCTAACCTCACGCATTGCTTTTTTAAATGGTTTTGTCCTGATTATTTTATAGCCACTCTGCGTGTCCCTTATGTTCAAATCAAGAGAAAGTCTGAGGAGCCAGTTAAAACCTCTGCTGATTATTCGTCTCACAGGAGGGATTTCATTCATAGATTCGGTGTATCTGGAAAAAATGATACAATCGAATTCGTCAATCAGATGAAGATTCATGATCATCGTCGAAAACGGTATGCTATTATCGGCATCCATGAGAATTACGAAGTCAGATTTGACGAAATTAAGTGATCTCTTTATTGAACCTCCTTTACCTGATCTACCTGATGCCTTTACTATCTTGATATTGTTGTAATTTTGAAGGAATTTTTTTACTAGGCCTTCGGTACCATCATTGCCGTCTATTGCGAGAATTATGTCCCAGTCTAGGTTGTTTTGAGTAATATAATCAACTATATCCGCAAGAACTGGCTTAATTCTATTTTCTTCGTTGTATGCAGGTATGATTATTGAAAATTTTTTGGTATTAATGGAAAGTGCTTGGCTTTCTTTTTCAATGTCCCCCTTGGTATTGCTCACTTTAAGCAGATTAGTTCCATTGGCCGTTGGGGAGCTCAGCATATTTTTGGTGCAATAATTATATAATATTAGAATTTTTGCTTATTATACCTGCAACTCAGGTATGATCGGTTTTGTTCCCAAAATGTTTGGATTTTTGTGAAGAAGTAACTCAGATTATAAGCCTTGGGAATCGTAATGCATAAATGTTGGTTGTTGTTCGTAAGCAAGAATATTAATATTAACCACTCATTAGAAAATAAAATAGTATTACATGCGATCCTGAACAAATGAACGACGTCTTTCTTGTTACCGGAGGAGAAGGGTTTATTGGCCGTAATATTATTTCGAAGCTTAGAAATCTTGGAGGTGAAGCCTATTCTCTTGATATTGTTGGTAAACCGGACTTCAAGGTCTCAATAACAAACAGGAGTAAACTGGAAAATATAAACAAGAAATTTGACGGTATTTTTCATCTTGCTGCTGTTACGTCCCCACCGGAGTTTGAAATAAAGCCGGGTAATGGTCTCAGGGTTAACGTAAATGGGACATTCAATGTATTGGACTTTGCCGGAAAACATGGAGTGAATAAAGTTGTTCTTGCATCATCTTCGGCCATTTACGGCGACAGCAGAGAAATTGCTGTTGAGTCAAAGTATCCAGATAGGTATTTGAATCTATATCCAGTTACCAAGATCATAGATGAACTTTTTTCGCGCCATTACTCCATAAGAAGAGACCTCAGCAGCGTATCATTGCGATACTTCAACACTTACGGACCAAGTGAAAATACAAAAGGAGCCTATGCAAGTCCAATTTCAAAATTTATTACTTCCGCTCTAAAGGGCAAAGATATTGAAATTTTCGGAGACGGGACGCAAAGTAGGGATTTCATTTATGTCAAAGATACTGCCGCAGCTTCTATAGCTGCTTATGAAAAGGGTAAAACAGGAGAAAGCTACAATGTTGGGACCGGTACCACTACTTCATTCAATCAAATTGCTACAATGGTAAAAAGCATCTGCGAAAGTGAATCCCGGATTGTGCATGTAAAAAACCCATTTAAGAATTACCAGATGTTCACGCAAGCGGATATGAGGAAAACATTTAAGGAGCTCAGGTTCAAGCCAACTTATGATCTGAAGGGCGCGATAAGGGAGATGACCCAAATAGAATTGAGTTCTTAAAATAAAAACGTTAAATAATAATATTAGGCTCCCAATAAGCATTATAATTCATCTTCTATAGCTACATTATAACTGCTTCTGATTGAACTGGAAGTTGTTTGAATTGGCGTTTTAAGCTTTAAATTATTATTTTCTTATTTGACTACAATCAACTAAGTATTTGTCGCAATGCATTGGCTGTTCAATTTTGGAAAAGTATGGTGATTCGTAAGACAATTAAAATGTGCTTTTCTTTACTTCCTTTCATGGTTGATCAGCATATATAAATGCAAAATTATTTCTTTATACACGGTTTGTAGAATTCCCTTTAACATAATAAACTCATCACTGAATATTGGAGGGTTATGACAAATTTTTATAGTGAAACACATTTTAACTAGAATTAAATAATGTGAAAGAAATAACCACGCCCTTAATGATCAGCGACCCCTCAAACATTAGTAAGGTTAATGTACCC
>JAKBQK010000258.1 GCA_021835265.1 Thermoplasmata archaeon | reverse complement strand
TTAGACATACTGTATAACAATAGTTATACAGCGTAATAATTCATAATCCAATTCCCTTTAACTAACGAACATAGCTCTCTACTAATGACGTGGTTTTTATATTCAGCACAAAGCACATTATGATATATATCATAATGATCACTAAAATGACACATTATGATACAAAACGCGACAGCTTTGTTGCTTAGGAAACTTCGTATAGACCGTAAATTTTTCATAACAGATAATGAGTTGAAGGAATATTGCAAAAACTTTGAACTCGACTATGGGTATATCTGCAGATATTACCAGCGACGAGGTATATTTGTGAGAATCTTCAGAGGAATTTTTTATGTTAAATCAGCCGAGGAAGTTGATATGGGGCACATCAAATACAATCACCTAGAACTTGTGTCAAAGGGATTGGAACTTAAGGGTGTTACAAACTGGTATTTTGGCTTATACACTGCCCTTAAATTGAATGAAATGACTCATGAACACTTCACGACGGAAGAAGTCATAAGCTCTAAAATTCTGAGAACAGTACCGATTACAATAGCAGATCACAAGTTTCATTTTACTAAACTGAACCCAAAGCTTACATCTTTTGGTATCATTAAAAGAAGAACTAGGATTGGTTCCACTAATCTAAAGTACTCTGACCCGGAAAAGACGGTTCTCGATTTTGTATATTTATGGAAATATGAAGGTTTATCAGAAAATCGGATCAAGATGGCCATAAGGGAATGGACTGTCGGCTTAGATAAGAAAAAATTGATGAGATACACAGAAAAATATCCAAAAACTGTCAGAAAAATTTCTCTGGAGGAATTGTCATGAACGAGGATTTCATAAAGGAGGTAGCGCAGAGTATTCACTTCGGACAACCAGAGTTGATTGAGAAAGACTTGATTATACACCTATTGTTATCTAGATTGGCAGAGAATCCATTTTTTTACAATAACTTCCTATTCAAAGGCGGCACTTGCTTAGTAAAGTGTTATCTTGGATATTATAGATTCTCTGAGGATATAGATTTTACGTGGGAAAACCAATCTATTCTTTCAAGAACCTCTGCTTCAAAGCGGAAAAAAATCGTGTCTGGATTCATAGATAATCTTTTAAGTCTCGTAGGCAAAATTGCCAAGGAACAGGTTTGATTTTCAAGCAGGACAAGAGCGATAGTGAATTCGTGCAGTTTGGTGGAAATGAAATGAGGTTGACTCTTAAAGTACATTATAACTCACAAGTCCTCCAGACCAGGTCTTTTGTAAAAATTCAAATCAACTTCACAGAAGAGATCTGTTTTCCTCCCAGACCTGAGGAGCATATGCAGACCTTGGTTTCTCAAATAAGTGAAGAGACAAAACTGTTGTTTCCTACTGACAGTAATTTGTTCGCTAACCCTATTAAGATTAAAAAGTACGACATAAATGAAATTGCAGCAGAGAAAGTGAGGGCGATTCTCACACGACAGGGGATCAAAGCACGAGATTATACTGATTTGTATATGATTAATAGAAAGTATAAGATAAAACTTGAATCACTATATGAACAAATTGCAAAAAAGATAAATTATGCCATCAGCAGAAACAAAAGATATATGGAGAGCATTACCGCAAAGAAAAAGGAATTAGAGACCGGAACTTTGTTTCAATGGGGCGATGAAAAAAAATTCCTTTTGGTAGAACTCGATTCTAACGACTTTGATGAATACGTGTTAGACCTTGAGAAAGAACTCAGAAAGATTCTGAATATGAAGCACATCATTTCGCGTACATAGATTGAAGAAAAGGGGATGAGGTGCGTTAGATTCCCACTTCTATTGCTATTCAGAATTAGAGGATTTTGTAAATAATATTTACAGATCACTTTTTGGGCCAGCATTGGCCTGGCTAACCCATGTTGCCATGATGAGGATTAATTTCGAACGCTGCGTTTTTACCATTTCAATATCTCACCACTTTCAGTAAATTTCCTGCTGTGTGGAATAGACATATATTTATCAATAAATTCCGAGGCTGCTAAATTGCGGTCGAATAGGATAAGCCCACCATCGGCAATATCGAAAAATATAGGGATATCAAAGTCAACCTGTTCCTTGCCATAAATAAACGGGGAGAAATGTAGCGGAAGCTTGTTGTTGTGCAGCAGCGCAAAAAATTCTTTCTCTGTATTCCTGGAAGTTTTCTCCATGAAATCGAAAGTTTCTGAGTCTGCTTTCTTAACTAAGATGAATAGGTCAATGTCACTGTACTCATGATATATACCTTTGGCAACTGAACCAAACAATATTACACCTTGGACACTATCATTCTGTGAGATCTGTTTAATGAAATGCCTAATAGCATCCATTAAAATATTATCAATTAGGAGAGAGCCAAGAGGTCTACGAATTATCTCCTCCAATAATTCGCTGAACGTCACAGGTCTGCCCCTATCTCGACTTACAGTATTTTTCAGTTTCAGCAGTTTCGCATGAAATGTGTCTTCTACTGCAATGGTTTTCATATCAATACTAACATTATCTCTCTATAGAATTTTTCTATAATTCAATATTATAGAAGGGGTGGAACTTTTGCCACAATAATTATGTAAATCTTAGGGAGCAGACCAGCAGAGAAAACTTTTTTCCAAGTGAGTTAGACTCTAATAGTTATTAGATACTATGAAACACGTTACACTAGTTTTAATATACTTATTGTATAGATTGTTGACGTGCAAAATTACCCCTGAGACAATGTTTTAACAATTATGCAATTTATTTAGCGCTAATTTAGAAAGCGATTAGAACACACTATTAGAAACAATTTCATTATAACACTACCCTTAGAACATAATTTACATATTAATAGGTGGTTAACTCCAACAAATAATATAGTTTATGCTATCTGTGGTGTTTTTAGTCTGCACATATATGATGATTTCTCTGCAACGACAAAAAAGAGTGGTTAGAAACATTCAGAGTGGTAATCTAACATCTATTGCAGCTAAAAATAAATAGAGATAGACAATGTATGGTTGATAAAAAATGGATGTAACAGATGAAGAACTGAGAGAGAACATAAAGTTCTTTACACAGATTGATCCTATTGGTAAAATTGTTTATAAGAGCTTAGAAAAACTCTAATCATTTTTTGATGACTTTCAATTCATCCTTAATAATAAAAATTCATGAATCTTTAGCCATAGATTTTAAACTTGAACCCGGCTTTCGTGATAAGAAACTCATAGATTCTATCATCCAAAAAATTGATGAACAGATAAGTGGACAGGAGATCTATCCGGACCTATATTCTAAAGCAGCTTCTTTATTTTAAGGCATAATTCGCCTTCACCCATTTATTGATGGGAATAAAAGAACAGCTCTGGCGAGTGTCCAAGAGTACTTGTTTGAAAAGGAAGTGATCTTCTTGATTCCACTTAGTGCACCTAGATTTGCTGTGACAGTTGCAAAGCAAATTCGGCCGGATCAAGATTATGTTGAAAGCCTAATTGCCAGCATAATCATGTGGATAAAACACAGATGCGCAAATTTTGACAATATTCAAAGGTTGTTAGACTTATCCAAATCCGATATAATTTTATTTGAGAAAATTAGAGAAATCGCAAAGAATCGTAATGATAGTAAGCTATTAACAAACACA
>JAKBQK010000468.1 GCA_021835265.1 Thermoplasmata archaeon | reverse complement strand
TAAGAAATTTCTTCCTGATCTCTGCAATTTTAGGGATAGGGGCAATTTTTATTATAACCAGAATCAAAGAGACAAAACACACAGTAAATCAAAAGCATATGAATGAAACTATACTTAAACACAAAGATTATCTCATATATACTGGTGCATTTCTGGTTTCTTCGGCTAGCTTCATGATATTTTTATCTGTTCAAATTTATGCTGTTCCCTATTTTGGTTTATTTCAGTATGGACTCATTCTATTTCTTAGCGTTCTTATTTCAGGCATAATAGCAGTAACAATTTCGGAGGGTGTTTATAGAATTAGAAAATTCAATGTAATTGGCCTATCCTCAGTTCTTATTTTTGTTGGAATAACCACAGTCTATTTAGGACTGATTTTTCACCTGAATTATATACTTTATATGATAGCCTTAATACCATTTTTCACGGGTTTTTCCATATATGAAATTGTTATAATTCCTCTCCTGGCAGGGGTCCTGAGCAATAGAGAAAGAAATCTATCCTTTGGGATATTTTATGCATTTCAGTATTCTGGAAATGGAATTGGAGCAATTCTTGAGGGTGCCCTCCTGCTATTTCTTAGAGGAAATTATTTGCTCCCGGTATCGTTTACTACTGTAATTATAATAGGAACTGTTGCTGGATTGTTTTTTGTCATTGCCAGTTCAGGAGTTTATAAAATTGATAAGGCTCTCTGAAATATGATGCGACCCTATTGACAGAATCTTATTTTCCACCACGTCTATTACTGAAATTGATGAATTCTCTATCTGGATTCCGCCAGAATCCTCTTCCTCCAGCCCCATAATATTACATATCAATGCCTTGATTGGCAATGCATGAGAGAAATAGATGTTGATCCCAGGATATTTCTTTATGGCTTCCATCATTCTCTTACCATTATCTTCAAAAGCTTCAATTCCGAACTCCCTCTTATGAAACTTAGGAAATTCGCTAAAGCTAATATTGTTGTATTTCCCAAATCTTGTTTCTGTAAGAAGATCATCCCTTATTACATCCATTTCCAGACCCATACTCTTCATTACGTTGAGACCAGTTTGAACTGCTCTAATGATTGGGCTTGATATAAATAAATTAACACTACTGGAGATTGGCTCAAGCAATTTTCCAGTTTTTACTGCCTGTTTAACCCCCAATTCGGTAAGGGGGAATCCATCTATATCCTCCGATACAATCTTTCTAACATTTGCCAGGCTCTCTCCATGCCTGACCAGTATGGCGATGTTTTTTCTATTTTTAATCATGCAATTTATTCCTCCATATTACATACTGTTCATAATTCTAACCTGGCATTAAATATGCTCGATCTGGAAAAACTTGGTTATAACATCAAAGTCCGTTACCTCTAATTGAGGAAAGATTCAAAACCAGAGGAAAATAATTATAGAATTCTAGAAAGAATCATAACAGGCTTTGCATGAAAAAATCATGTTTTTAATCTGTAAAAATACATTAATAATAATAATCTTTGATTGATGTGGTTAACATGAGTAGTAGTACCATGAATCATCTGAAAAATGAAGAAAGCCCTTATCTTATTCAACATGCATCAAACCCAGTTGACTGGTACCCTTGGTCTAAGAAAGCTTTCGAAAAGGCCAAAAAAGATAATAAACTCATCTTCCTAAGCATAGGCTACTCCACCTGTCACTGGTGTCATGTGATGGAAAAAGAAAGCTTCAGCAGAGATGATGTCGCAAAGGTAATGAATGAAAAATATGTAAGTATCAAAGTTGATCGGGAGGAGATGCCAGATGTTGATGCTTATTTCATAGATTTTGCAAACAGAGTCGCGGGTAATGCTGGATGGCCACTGAATATAATTCTTACTCCAGACCTGAAGCCGGTCTTTCCATTCACATATATTCCAAGAGAGTCAAGGTATGGGTCCATAGGAATAATAGAACTTCTGAACAGTATTCATGAATTATGGACTAATAGCCCTGAGGAAATATTTAGAAAGGTAGAGGAGAATGAAAAATTAACAGTAAACAAAATTCCAAAGGCCAATAATTATAAAAATGAAAATCTGGAAACTTTAGCTTACAATCAGCTTAAAAGCTCATTTGACAGGAGTTATGGTGGATTTGGTAGAAACATGAAATTTCCATCATCACATATAATGTCTTTCCTCTCTAACTATTACAATATATACAAAGCAAATGAAGCCCTTGAAATGGCAGAAACAACTGCAGCAGCCATAAGAATGGGTGGAATCTATGACCATGTGGGAAATGGTATCCATAGGTATGCCACTGATTTTGGATGGAAGATCCCACACTTTGAAAAGATGCTCTATGATCAGGCAAATTTTATAATGGCATTATCTAAACTATACACCGCAACGTCAAAGAAGCAATATATAGATATAATAAATGAAGAGATGGAGTTCCTCAGGGACAAAATGTTATCTCCAGAGGGTGGCTATTATAGTGCCATAGATGCTGATAGTGAAGGGGTAGAGGGGAAATACTACCTCTGGACCTCCGGAGAATTAATGAGATTGCTGGGAGAAGACTACACTAAATTTGCATCAACCTTCAATGTACGTGAAGATGGTAACTACATTGAAGAGCCGAAGGGAATGTCCAATGGAAAAAATATTCTGTACGTTGAGAATGAAAAGAATTATACTGAAAGATTCAATAAAAATGGATTCTTCTGGCTGGATGAAGTGATAAAACAGAGTCTTGGCAAACTGAAGAATGCAAGGGAGAGACGGGTTCCACCTCAAACGGATACAAAGATTTGTGGAGACATTAATGGATTCCTTCTATATTCCCTAAGCGAAGCATTTTCTTCAACCAACGATAAACGATTTTTAAAATACGCAGAGGACCTATACAATTTTCTCTCAAATAAATATGTCAAGAATGGTAGATGTGTTCATTTGATTTATCCAAGCGGGAAAACTATTTCTGGTTATCTATCAGATTACGCATTCCTTTCAATGGGCTTCTTTAAATTCGGATTTTCTACTGCAAACAATCAGGCAATTGATAATGCAAAAGAGATCGCTGACCAGTTATACCTTAAACTAAATGCTGAGCGGGATACCATAATGAATGAAAACAGAAGTGCGTTCATTGGTACCCTGAATTCTCAGGAAGACTCTTCCATTCCATCCCAGTTTGCTGTTTATGAGAGAACACAGCTCTATGCAAATATGGCAGGCCAGTACAATGAATTGATAAATTTATCTACATCTGAAACTGTGGAGAATATAACAAAATACCCATCATATTTCACATTCAGAATGGAAACCGAAATGGAAAGAAAGAATTCTATTCTCCTTAAGGGAAATTACAATGAAATAGATGATTTGATTAAAATGCGTGAAAACCTTTTCGAAAAAGGCTACTCCAGTGTTTACTTTGAACGTGATGATTCTTTGAAATCAAACACATACTCATTATGCAACTCAGCAGCCTGTGTTCTTAATGGTGTTAACTTCGAGAGTATACTGAACTATTTGAAGTCACAGAAAAAATGATCTTCACACCGGAGTTACAGTTGCAAATACAGAACTCGCGTATATCAGTTCTACCTCTGTAATTGTACTATATTTGCCCTTGAGTGTGAGTTTAATATTATTAAGCGGAG
>JAKBQK010000005.1 GCA_021835265.1 Thermoplasmata archaeon | reverse complement strand
AGATATAATTTTTTAGGAGAGTTGGATGCTATTTTCTGGGAATACGAAAATCTGGTGTTCAAAAAGGTGAGGTATGAGGAGGATATGTTATGGACATATGACATTACAGTCTTTGTATCAAGTTTTATTCCTTTGGGTTCTAAGAGTTTCCTGAGGGAATTCCAGGTGAAGGGGTTGGAATAATTTGAAAGCAGATAGTTAAAAAATTCCCTGAAAAGACTCAAATCCCTGACACCATGTCTTTCTATAATATCACGATAAAACATGGTTTCCTGTATATTCACCAGTTTTTCCCTTGATTTCTGTAAATATACTTCAGGAAAACCTCCCCATTTCATATACTCTTCAAGGTTATTTCTCAATATCCCCATTTCTCTGAATGTCTGCTTGTTCTCTGGTGCATAGATTTCAGAGAAGGATAATGGTAGAAGTGTTCTTGAAATATATCTTCCTCTTAAACGGGAGGGAATTTCAGAGGAAAGAAGAGATGAAGAGGAGCCAGTTATGACAATTTGGAAATCCTTGACATCATGTAACCATCTGACATTATGATCCCAGTTCTTCCATTCCTGAATCTCATCAAGAAAGAGATTCACCTTTCCATGTGGGTATTCCTGCCTTACAAGCTCTGCGAATTTCCTTTCATCCGTATTGGAAACTGAAGGGTCGTCAAAGGATGCATATATTGTGTTTTCACCCGCCTCCTGGAGTGCTTGTACTTCTTTCACAGTAAACAAAACGTCTTTCCAGCCCTCCTGGGGCCTGTTATCGCAACAATATCACTAACATTTCTTGGAATGGAGAAATTTCTTTTGATTTCTTTCGAATAAGCTAAACCTCCTAAATATTCCTCAGTGATTGTTCCTAATAGTTCCATAAGGAATTCAATTCCATTAAAAATTTTATTCATTGGGTGTTATGTAATGAATTGTTAATTTATTCCATTTAAATTCTATAATTACCATTCTCAGTAATTAAATTTTGCATATTCCTTAAAAAAATTAATATTTAATTTATAAATCATGTTTCGTGATTGAAACTGAGACTTCCATATTGGGAGCAGGATGGGCCGGATTATTATCTGCAAAAAAAGAAATAGAAACAAATAAAAGGATTACATTAATAGATAAAGATACTGAATCAAACTTAGGTGGCTTGCTTAAGAGCAAGGACATAGACGGTTTTTTATTTGATGTAGGGGGCCCACATCTCTTATTCAGCAGGGACGAAAATATCCTTGGCAGGATCAAAGATATTTTAGGAGAAAACTGCTCGAAGCTTGCAAGAAATAATTTTGTGAGATATGACGATCAGTATATACCCTATCCCTTTGAAAATGGCATCTACAAACTGGAAACTGAGAAAAGAATCAAAATAGGCAGGGAATTAATAGAGAAAATGATTTTTCAGGCTCAGCATTCTGAATGGAAGCCCGAAACTTTCATGGACTGGATCACAGGATTCTTCGGAGATCTAATGTCAAACGAGTATCTTATTCCTTACAATAAAAAAATCTGGAAACGCCCTCTGGATAAAATGGCTGCTGATTGGGTTTTCTCTCCTGGAAGATTACCTTTCCCGCAACTCAATGACGTTTTAAAGTCTGTTGCTGGTGTGGAGAGTATCGGGTACAAGGAACAGGCATTTTTTTATTACCCAAAATCTGGAGGAATTTACTCTCTTTATAAAAATTATCTAGATGAAATCACCAGTAAAGGTGTAAATATTCTCGGTGGTAAAAGAATTTCAAAAATTGAAAAGGAAAAGAGTGGAAATTTCATCATAAATGGAGATGTGAAAGCGAATCGTATTATCAACACAATACCACTTCCAGAAGTGCTGGATGCTATAGATGAAAAATATTCAGATCTTTCATCAAAATTTGATTGGAATAGTGTTGTGATAGTGGGTGTTGCAATTTCTCAGCCAACACCCAATCAGACTACAGTATATGTTCCTGATCCGGATATTGTGTTTCATCGATACACATGGATGAGTGCTTTTATTCATCCAAAGGATAAGAACACAAGCAATATTATTGCTGAAATAACGGTGCCTAAAAATGAGTTGATTGATCTTAAAGAGATTGAGAAAAAAACCATAAATGGATTAATCAGGTGTGGGGCGATTAAAGATGAAAATAAAGTTTTGTTCAGCACATCTTGGGTAAATAAGTATGGTTATCCAATCTATTCTCTTGATCATAATGTAAATAGGGAAAAAGCTTTGTCAATTCTCGAGGAATATGGAATAAAATCAGTTGGCAGGTGGGGATCCTGGCATTATTGGAACACAGATATGGTAATGAAGGCTGTAGATAATACTTTTAAAACAAAATAAGGTTATTTTAAAGAATTTACTTTTACATTTTAAATTGGCAATATTAGAAAGCACTTGAAAAATCTAATAAGTGAATTGCATTTAAGCATTAAAATGTCAGATGATTATTACTTTGAAGCTCTTTCAAAATTAAGTGAAGAAAAAGGAATAAACAAAATTGAGGTCGGGGGTTTAAATTATAAATTGGCCACAAAACCACCGGCATCTATAATTGTGAGGAGTTTTAATGGGGAAAAATATCTGGAATCTGCCGTTGAGAGCATTGTGGAAAATACTTGGGAATCACTAGAAATAATATTAGTATATGATCGCTCAACCACGGATAACACATTATCAAAAATTGACAACATTATCAAAAAATTCGAAAACAATGTTAAAATCAAAATAAAAATAGTATTCCATGACAGGGCTTCTCCGTTCAGATCTTTAATCGTTGGAATTGAAAACATTGATGAAAGTGCGGAATTTGTTTTTTTTCTTGATTATGACAATATTTTTTATAAAAATAGAATTGAAGAAACTATTAAAATCATGAAAGATAAAAACATTGAATTTTCTTTCTGTAACCAAGATTTGATAGATGAACTTGGAAATATTCATGGCAAATTTTTAACAAGAAAACCTATTGTACGGTTGGAAAATTGTATAAATTCCAATTTTATAGATATCAATTCAATCGCGATCAGATCAGATTTTCTTAAAGGTTTAATGAAATATATTCACATTTTAGTCGATAAAACATACGATTGGATTTTTGAAGATTGGTTAATAGGAATGATCTCACTTGGAACTCTTGACAAGCAAAACATCTTCATTGAAGAGAGGATGGGGGGATACAGAACTCATTCAGGCAATATTACTCGAGTTAAAGCAAAAACAGATTCAAATAAAACAATTTTAAATTTGGAGCGTAACATCAGAACCTATATTGCAATAAATTTTATCATTGATAATTATTCAGATGATTTTGAAGCAGATAGATTTCGAAGGATTAAAACACTTATTTATCTTGAAATCGAAAATGGTGAACTCAAATATCAGTCCCGTATTTTGAGCAGGGAATTTTTCTTTGAAACACTGCCTAAAATACCAATTAAACTGATCTCATCATTGTTCTATAAAAACAAGTGAAAGTGTTAATTATTTTGGGTGCGGTTCTAACATTGATCTTGTTTGGTAACATACTATGATCGTATTTGGAAACATTTATTTGCTTTCATACATATTACCTAACATGAAATTAACCACAACCATAGGCACTCTGAAAGAAATTATAGACATAATAAATTCC
>JAKBQK010000335.1 GCA_021835265.1 Thermoplasmata archaeon | reverse complement strand
TTACATCCTTGTTCGCGAAAAGAAATATATAAGAGCCAAAAATACAGAGCATAGAGGGCTCGTAGTCTAGCGGTATGATGTCTCCCTGACACGGAGGAGGTCACCGGTTCGAATCCGGTCGGGCCCACTATTAACTATGTTATTTATGTTTCATTGTATCTAAAATGAAGGGGAAAAAGACCTGTTTTTAACTTAACATCTCAAAAAATATGTAGTTAGCGGAGATAATTTGAGGTTAATTATCGGATCAAGGAAGTTGATCCGTCTCAGTCTATGCATAGTTTACCTTCATTCAGGTTGTTTTTATGCACAGGTTGAATTCCATCAACATTCATGGTGAAAATACGTCAAAAGAATTTACCCTGCCTTATTTGGCTTAGAATCGATTTCTGTGGTCATCCATATCTCGTCTTGAACCTATCAATTCTCCCTTTCTCAATTTCATTGAACAGGAGACGGCGCTTATGTCTCTATTTGGAAGAGACCCCAACACTTCGTATTTTCTTATAATTATATCAAACTGAATAGAAGGATAGAGTTTCAATATCACTCAATCTTCCTAACCACAATCTCTCCGTTTGCTTCATAAAACACGAGTGTTTAGATTCTGACACATTCAGTTTCTCTGCTATATCCTTTGGAAGGGTTATCCTTAATGAAGAGCCACGTTTTGATGTCTTCATAACTGCTATAAGTTTTTCTGGCATTGGGAGGGGAATAGGTGGAATAAGTTAAATTTTGGTTATTCCTATTTTTTTTGTGTAAGTTCAGAGGCATATTCATGGATACCAAATGATAGCTTCTTCGCTCTTTTATTATTGATGCGATACGCCTCCCAGTTGTGGGCATTACGCAGAAAACCGTCGGAACCGTAAACATCAAAAATAAACATTCACTCCTCATGAAACTTAATCTCATCCCAGTACCTAGAAACGTATTGACAGATTTCTTTTAATTTCTCATCAATTTCATGTCTCTTTCCGTAGGAAATACCACACTTGGGCTTCGGTGGTGAGTTCTTCATTTTTTCGAATTCACCGTTCAAATCTTTTACAACATTTTCATGCTCAATATGTAGTACATATTCGTCCCCAGTAGTTAGAAAGATGTCTCAATGATCCATCTCCATTCGCACTTTACAATTCAGGCTTGGTGCGAAACCCTTATCAACGAATGGGAAAATTACTCCATTGGACCACTCTGTTTCCCCCATCTTTGGGTGGTGTATAACCCCACTTATTCACTGCTGAACCGCACTGGAAATTTTTACCACGCCTTCCATATTCCAGCAACGTCTAATTGCATTATTACCAGGTTCATTCATTACTGTTATTGCCATAATTTTTTCCATCAGCGATGGTTAAAAATTTTCGTTTCTTTCACGAGAAACCCCATAAGTGTAAGTTTCGTATCTCGTTGGTATAATTTCACTTTAAAGATTGTTACAGAGTACCTAATAATTTAACGTGAATTTGCCGTATCTGAAATTTATTTCGTTTGTGACTTCTTTCTGCGGACAAGAATTATCCATCAACGCGGTAGGTATTATTTCCAAGCGAAACTTACAATACTATCTTTCTATTTATTTATTCCATGAAAGAAACTTATTTGATAATGAGAAAACACAAGGCCATTAATCCGTACGAGTCCCTTTTCTTTTACAATATACCTCGAAATCCTAATTATTATCTTCTCAAAGAGGGAGCGCGCGTAATTGTGGAAATGGAAGTTGAAGGCGCGATAACTTTTGTTGGATTCGGTACACTCGGCCCAATCATGCCAAATCCTTATCCAAAAGAGTACCGAGAAGGTGAGACTATGACGATAGTCAATAATTTCACAAGATTCTATCCTCCAAGAGCCAATAATTCAGAAATAAGGAAAATGCTAAGCAATATTCCCAAATATTATTGGATCGATTCGATCAGGGAAATAACAGAAAAAGCCTATCACAAAATCCAGAACTATTGTAGAATACCCACTGAAATTACATCTGAGAAGGAAAATGTTCAGAATGAAGACAATCCTCTTTTGGATATGTTCAATAAGAATGAATCTAATCAAATTGAATATAAGTCAACTATGAGGAAACCCATGGAGAAGGATAAGAAAACCCAAAGTCTGGAATTAAAAATTGCAAATGAAAAAGATGAATCAAAAAAATTAGACCTAAAAATAGAATTGGAAGAGTATTTAAAAGCGTTACCTAAAGAGCTAGAGCACTCAATACTAAAGTCTATAGCCGCTTTCTCTAATTCAATCGAAGGCGGGACCCTCTACATAGGAATAGACGATTGGGGGCATGTGGTTGGAATAGAGAATGATTATAGTACTTTGAGGGAAGATTATAGGAATGTGGATGGTTGGTTATTGACTTTATCTGATATCGTTAAGAACTCCTTAGGCTTGAGTGTAGCCGCGGCCATTAAAGTAACCACAACTAAAACAAAAGATGGCACAGTTGCGGAAGTGAAAGTTCCGTTCTCGCCAGAACCAGTATTCTGTCGACGGAAAGATAAAAATGGGATAGAGATTGAAGAGTTTTATGTCAGAGTGCAAAACAAATCAGAGAGGTTGAAGCCCAGTGAGCAAAATAGTTATATCAAATCGGCATGGAAATAGCATTGTATATCTGATAAAAACAAACTTCACTTCAAGTAAGAAAAATAGTGTGGCGTATTTCTCAATTGAGACAAGATAGCATAATTGTGCCATGATGATCATACTGCATTTATAGAAATTTCAGAAAGTTTATACTCATTTAACACAATAAAGTGCGATGATGAATCTTGATTCTGATCTTGAGAAGAGATTATGGTCATCAGCCGACAAACTCCGCTCCAACATGGACGCTGCTGAATACAAGCATGTTGTCCTTGGCCTAATATTCCTAAAATATGTATCGGATTCATTTGAGGAAATCCATAGAGAATTGGAGAATGACAGGGAACACCTCTCAGATCCTGAAGACAGGGATGAATACATTGCAAGAAATGTCTTCTGGGTCCCTCCCGAGGCAAGGTGGAATTGCCTGCTAAAAAATACCATAGATTTCTCAAATTATTTCAATAACACAACAGACGCCATAGCAATGTTTATGTTAAATGTAAGATATATTTTTTATTGCTGTCAGGCTATTAGAAAAAGGATCATTGCACATGGGCATCAAGAAACAACGCTGAAATCGATTATGTAACCCTTCAACTTATAGTCAAGAATATCCTGAGGAAATGTAGATATCCGCCGGATAAGCAGGAAAAAGCCACCATCACAGTATTGGAACAGGCAAAGTTAATTGGATATGCGTGGATAAACTAGGTCATGCTTCAGTCCAAAAGCTGTGATAGCATCCAGAATTTCACGTAAGAGACACTTAAGCTTTCCAAAATTACGAAGTGAATTTTATAAAAAAGGAATCTTGAATCTGCACAACTTTCGGGATGCTATGAATCCATCCGGGTCCATTCTGTATATGGTTTTGTATTATGGCAAATGCCACAAAGCACTGAACCCGCAAACACCCATGCTCCTAACGGAGATTGCTGTATTTTGTAGTGAGAAAGATCAATGGCCATTGTGACTAATAAAAATGATCTCTCAAATTACTAATTGGAATCTGAATGTATAGCACACAACCACCTGAAAA
>JAKBQK010000053.1 GCA_021835265.1 Thermoplasmata archaeon | reverse complement strand
CAATTGCAAAATCATAACGCGAAGTTCTCTCCCCTGCAATATTGATTAGACCTCTGAAATCTGTGTCGGCTATTACTCTAATACCCTCTGCGAGAAGTTTCGCATGGATTGGTGAATAAAAACCCTTTATCGATGAAACAGGGTAGTTATTTCTCAGATTGTTTAAGACAAAAAGAGGAAAATTATTATTGTATCCGTAGACTCCAGAAGTTCGAACAACGATAGAATTAGTGTAACCTAATGCGTAGATATCCCCTACGAGTTTAGATAGACCATAATAATTGATTGGATTGGGTAACGATGTTTCATTATAATTTCCTGTCTCGCCGTCAAATACATAATCTGTTGATACATGAATAAGCAAAGCTCCAAGTTCCCTCGATATAGAGCTTAAAATTTTGAGGGGTTCGGCATTAATCGAATAAGCTAGCCTTCTGTTTTTTTCGCAGGTATCAACATTAGCGAGCGCAGCTGCATTGATAATTACATCAGGCTTAATTTTCTTCAATTGGCAGTAAATCTGTATTGAGTCAGAAAGATCAATATTACAATTTCCATTACCTGAGTGATAATATTTAATTGCATCCGGATAGATCATACTTAATTCTCTCCCAAGCTGACCGCCCGCTCCAATTATTACAGTCTTGGTCATAATTAATCACAATTCAATAACAGAATCTCTTCCTACAAAAAGAGATAGTCTCTTGGAGTTTGAACCATTTGGGCGTATGATTGTGTTTGCTCCTATTAGGCTCTGGCTAATTCTAGTACCATTAGATATCTCTATTCTACTTCCATCCATAACAACTGAATCCTCTATTTCAACATTCTTTAGATGACAATTATTGCCAATACTCGTATAGGGACCTACGTAACTGTTCTCTATTTTAGAATTTGAACCAATAAAACATGGCCCGAGGACCTTGCTTTTGTGATCAACCAAAACCGATTCACCTATATAGGTTCTGCCGGAAATATTTACTGTCTTCATTGAAGCATCAACTTTACGATTTATCTTGTCCAATACCATTCTGTTGCAATCAAGAAATTCGTTGACTGTACCAGTGTCTTTCCACCACCCATCGATTATTACATAGCTCACGCTCATGCCACTCTCAATCATATTTTGAAAGGCATCTGTGATCTCAAGTTCATTCCTCCAAGAGGGTTTAAGGCCTTTAATGATGTTGAAAATGCTATCCCTTAAAAAATACGCGCCCGTCACCGCTAGGTTAGAATCTGGTTTTTTTGGTTTTTCCTGCATCTTTACTATTTTTCCATTCTGGACAGTTGCAATTCCGTAATGCCAAGGCTCATCAACTTTCGTCAATGCTACGAGAGCGTCGGGCTTACGCCGATTAAAGTCTTCGAGAAGTGCTCTTAATCCATTCTGGAAATAGTTATCCCCCAAAACGACGACAAAATCTTCCCGTTCAGTGAAATTTTCAACAAGACTTATAGCATGTGCGATCCCAAGCGGTTTTTCCTGGTAAGTATATGAAATGTTTACATTCCATCTTGAACCATCTGTATAGTATTCCTTGACCTCTTTTTCTCCTACCTCACCAACTATTATGTTTATATCCTTTATACCAAGCTCAATTAGATTCTCTAACGCATATTGACTGACTGGTTTTCCACCCACTGGGAGCAATTGTTTAACATCGGTATAAGTTAGAGGTCTTAACCTTGTTCCACTTCCACCGTGAAGAATTACGCCCTTCATGATATCCAGTGAGATTAATAACTAAAGATTAATGTATCGATAATCTACTTTGATAATACGTGAGATTGCGCGATATATTACTTCAAAAATTAATCTAATAACTTCAGTATTTCTATAAAGAATAAGTTTGTACGTGAGATTACACTACGTATGGTCAAATGAAAAAGAGATTTTGTCACTGTAGACATTCAGCCTAGAAAGATTAACATATTTATTTACAATTCTCTCGTACCTATAAAATGGATGTATGATTGGTTTCAAATGGTTGAAGACAAGAATAAACTGGTTTTTTTTTACCACAAGAACCATAATGATCAGTTTAATGGGACATCAGTCTACCTTAAATATCTGCTACAAAGGCTTTCAGAGAAATTTCACATTACTTATGTTGAGCCGGATTTAATAAAGACGAAACAAAATAGGTTAAATGGCGTGACCGGTCATTACTTTTTAGGTCTCTTAAAGGATGTATATTTAGAGCAATTTCGCTGGCTTGTTAAGGTCTTTAGGAAAGGAAGCCATAATTCACCCGCAAACACTTTGCTCTTGGTTGAGGATATCTATTCCGCCCCGATTCCGGTTTTTATTTCAAGAATTAAACGGTATCTATTAATCTATCGTGCTGCAGATTTTGGAACTGAGTACGCCAAATCTCTCTTCGGAAAACATAGAATCGACACTCTGATATATAGTGTGATAAGAAAGATTATGGAAAAAATTCTTATACATACTTCATCGTTGATTATTTGCCCTTCAAGCAGTGTTAGAAACAACATTGTTACAAAATACCCTGCTTTTGACTCGAAGATTTTTGTGTTTCCTTACGTTTCCAATAATATTAATGAAATAAATTCTAACGAAAATGATAGAGAGTCTCCAAGATTCCGCGATAATAAGATAAATATGTTATTTCTTGGAGACTGTAGATACCCCCCAAATTACTATGCAGCAAAATATATCCTCAACCACCTAATACCGTCTCTTCAGGATTTAAAAAATAGATTTACAATAACTATAGCAGGCCCTAATTCTAATATATTACCTTCGCCCATTGATTCAAATGTCAACATACTAGGTGAAGTTTTAGATAAGGAAAGCATTATGAAGAACTCTCAGATTGGGCTGGCCCCTCTTTTAACACCTGGCGGATTGAGCATGAAGGTGATTGACTATTTAGTCCATGGTCTATTTGTAATTGCCACTCCCGAAGCTGCTGTTGGTATTGTCCCAAATGAGCAGATGAAAGTCGTGGAGTTGCAAGAATTTTCAAACACAATTAGAGGCGAGATCATAAATGAATCCAATAATGGACGTCAAGATCGCACTATTAGTAAAGAAGTAAGGGCTACATACATGACAGATAATTTGTCCGGCAATTTGATACAATCAATAGAAAATCTTTTCAAAAGAAGTGATAATTGAACAATTTTACACATTGAGTATAGCACAACAAAAATTAAATGTAGTATTAAATGATGATTTATAACTCCTGTTTCTCATCTTTGGTGAAAAACGAAAATAAAACGTTGATAAATGTCCTAATTTAGGTAGACTGATTGATTATAGGGGGGCCACTATATCCCCTTTCAAGAACATAGAATGTACCCATCTCTGCGAAAACACCATAATATCCAGAAGAAAGAAGTTCATTTGTTATATTGAGCATAGATGGAAAGCCTGGAACTATGCTCTGAGTATAATATTGGTTAGTCCCTGAATCCCCTAAAACGTAGTTTATCTTCGTACTCAATGAAAAGGACCCATATTCCCAGGGAAACGAATTATTAATAATTTCACTCATCGTAATGTTTGGTCCTATAAACCCGGGGGTTCGAATATTGTTACCAGCAGGGCCTGGTAGGAACTGTGGAAGATTATTTTGAATTAATACATATTGACAATTTTGTGGATATATTTTGCTGCA
>JAKBQK010000402.1 GCA_021835265.1 Thermoplasmata archaeon | reverse complement strand
TTAATCAGCGATGGATAATAAGAAGCAAAAAGACCGTTTCCTTGCACTGGGATCACTAATCGTCCTGCTTGCTGGTCTTCTTATTGTTGTTTTTGTTGTAACTCAAATATTGAAAATAATACCTCCAGCTTATTCAAAGTTCATTGATGCTGCGATTATAGCAATAATTTCCTATGTTGTTATTAGAATTGTGCTCACATACATAAGAAGGGTCCTTGGAAGGTTCATGGATGAGGCAACACTGCACCCCATAGTATTCATGGTCCGTATGGTGGGATATTTCATAATAGCACTGGCAGTAATTGCTTCTTTCGGAATCGATATTTCATCAATCATACTTGGAAGCACGTTCCTTGCTGCAGTTATTGGTCTTGCATCTCAGAGTGTTCTTGCTAATCAGTTTGCAGGGTTACTTCTTATCCTCACCCGTCCCTTTAAGATAGGTGACAGGGTCTGGATCCATGCCTGGCAATTTAGCATATCCTTTGCAGTGGTAGCCCCAAAATATTTTTCGAGCGATTTCCTATATAACAACGGATTTGTTGGGAAGGTAAAGGATATCAGCATAAATTATACTACTCTGGTTACAGACGGAGGAGAAGTAGTAAAGATAGCGAATAATGTCCTAACACAGGGTGCCTATAGAATTACTTCAAAAACACCAGTTGTGCAGGTGAGATATGAAATTCCAAAATATTTGAAGTTTGAACTTGTGAAGGATGATATACTGAAAAACCTCAAACAGATGTCAGAGTTAAAAAACGAACCTTTTCTGGCAATTGATGAAACAACTCTAAATACATATGTGATTCTAATAAAGGGAGAGTTTAACACTATTGATCCATCAATAATAAGAGGTAAGATACTTGAGATGCTCATTTCAACTGTCGAGGGAAAAAGGCTCCCTAATAATTGAGGATGTGGGTTTATCTCTCCTAGATACCCGTGAAAAGTCTATTATGATTATATGTATTTCATTCCTTAATGAGTTTTACATTTAAGGACAGAATTTCCATTTCAATATTTGGATCTTCCCATGGTTCCTCAGTAGGCTGCATTCTTGATGGTATACCCGCAGGTTTCAAAGTGGATGAGAATGTTGTTAATCTGTGGATGACAAGAAGGGCTCCTGGACAGAGTTCACTTACCACCCAGAGAAAGGAAACAGATAATGTGGAGTTTATTTCGGGAATTAATAACAGTTACACGGATGGAGGGCCAATTACCATGCTTATAAGAAACAAAGATGTCATTGAAAGACATTATGATGAGCTAAGGGAAAGGCCTAGGCCGGGACATGGAGATCTGAGTCTGTTTCTCAAGTATGGACCATTCAGAAATTATTCAGGCGGAGGTTTTCTTTCAGGAAGAATGACTGCACCACTGGTTGCAGCAGGATCCATAGCAATCCAGTTACTTGCTGAAAAAGACATCCAGATTTCATCCTATTTACAGAGCATGGGAGATATAAGAATAAAGGAAGACAGGTTCTATGATGATTTGGAAGTCTATGGAACCAAGTCAAGGATTCCAGATTCCGTATCTGATAACAAGACTGAGGAACTTATTAGACACTTACAGTCCCAGGGTGATAGTACCGGTGGCATTGTAAAGACTATTGTGAAAAATGTTCCTGCTGGAATTGGTGAACCATTTTTTGATTCCGTAGAATCGGTCATATCACACTTAATGTTTTCTGTCCCAGGAGTTAAGGGCATTGAATTTGGTGATGGATTCCAGTTAGGAAGGATGAATGGAAGCACATCCAATGATTTGTTCCGTATGAAGGATGAAAAAGTAAAGGCACTGTCAAATCACAACGGTGGAATTCTTGGAGGAATAACCTATGGAAACGATATTGAATTTAGAACGGTATTCAAGCCCACTTCTTCCATTAGAAAAGAACAGGAAACGGTAGATATAAAAAACTGGAATAATACAACCGTAAGAGTTCAGGGGAGACATGATCCTTGCATAGCAATAAGGGCTGTCCCGGTGGTTAAATGTGTGACAGCACTCTCCCTGCTTGATCTATACCTCAGAAGACAGTCATCTTATAAAGGGAATTTTGTAAATGAATCCAGTTATGGAAAGGATGAATGGAATTAGGAATGTCAATGAAACACTAAATGCTGCATAATATTTTGCCTTCCTAAGGGATGCAAAAACAGTATTCATGAGTGTTCTGTATGAATCTTCACTCCCCATTTTTACATTTACATCTACGTGCCCATATACGAACGATACATCCTGAATATGGTCAATTGCATCCTCAATAGCTTTAATTGCCACATTTTTGATCCTTTCAACATCGTCTTTCTCACCCAGTGGATTCATATCTAGTGATCCCTGATTCACAATGTGATTGTCAGTAGTATATATGGCAATGTAATCGACCATATGCTTTGCTCCTTCCCTTATTTCCTTCATAAGGTCTCCAGTTATATTGTTAGAATCTGTAAGGAGAATTGCATTTTTCTTATCTCCATAATCAAATACAATTGCCTGTATTCCCATTTTACCGAGAGAATTCAAATTCAAGACGCTCCTGGAATAACCTGCTTTTCCTCTGTACTTGTCATTCATTCTTGAAACCAGTTTTGAGGAAGGTCTGAAATATGGATTGCTATCAGTTATCTCCTTTGCTCCTTTTGAAAAATTGTTCTGTCCGTCAAGAATGGAGAAATGAAGATTGAATTCTTTTTCAATATAATTCCATAATTTTTCCCCTTCAGTGAGAAGTATATCATCAAAATTTACCTTGTCAGGATTGAGTGCAAGGAAACCAAAGTTACCAAACCTCATTCCATCAAGGATTATTCCTGAAGATTTCAACGATACGATTCGTGACATCATCTTTGACTGGGAGATCCCATTCCATGAATTCCTTATGGCGTTCGCGATTGCATCTATGTCCTCATTCCCTGAACAGTTGTTATTGTTTGTTGTACTTGTGTGGAATACCATGAATTCCGAATTTAGATCCGTTAGTCTCTCCTGCAACCTTCCTGGTAAATCACTGGTTCCAATCAACCCAAATGGTCCAGGATGTATATATGGAAACACCATAGTCACAACATTTTCTTCTTTTTCATTCAATACTCTTATGAAATTCACTGGAACTGTTCTCTGCTCGGAGTAAATTCTTTTGAAGAATCTGTCTCCAACGTCATAGTACTTCTTGCTTGTTGCACTATAAAGGAAGAATTTAATCAACTGTCTTGGTTCCTCATGAAACTCACTTCTAAAAGTAGATGTTGCCCTGTTAACAAAGAAATAAGAAAGATACGCTGAAATTAGACTGTACAGGATGGCTTCAGCCATTACTGTATAATCAACGTAGAACAGGAAAAATGGTATAAATGAAAGTGTGAGGCTTAGAGAGTTGAGATAGTTGATCCTGTCATTGTCAGATAGGTAGACGTAAAACACAAGAAATCTGAAGAAAGAAACAAATGAAAGGGAAATGGCAATATTCTGTGTGCTGAAAAAGGGGAATATCAGGTCAAGAATGATATAAATTATGAAGAACATGAAGAAGGTTAGCACAAAGAGGAAGAGGTTTTTCTTTAGATTGAGATGAGATTTAAAATATTTTGAGAATAGCTGGTCTATTGTTATTGTAATAACCGCGGTAACCGGTAAAATGGGAAT
>JAKBQK010000056.1 GCA_021835265.1 Thermoplasmata archaeon | reverse complement strand
GGATTTGAACCCCTGATCTACAGCTTAGGAGGCTGTTGCCATATCCATGCTTGGCCACGCGCCCTTGGTTCCCAAAATGCATAATGGTATATTTCATTATCTGAACACCATTAATGTTGATTTTAAATATAGATCTTTTGGGATTTTTAAAAATGCAATACAAAGAACGTTTCCTAACAATCTCTATTTTTCTCTTATTTTCTCCTTTTTAACTTTTTTAAGGGCTACCGCCACCTTTCCCTTTTTTCCAATGACACAAGCGTCAGTAGATTGTATCCAAGGCACATAAATGATGCCCTGACTCTTCTTATCATAGTTCTAAAGACATGGCCACCATTGATATTTTTCATGACAGAATAGGGCCTCTCTCTATGAGATTGTTTTTTGTAATTCGCTTATTCCTTCTTACCTGTTCTATTTTAAGCAGTCTATTTCTGGCATCCTTATCCATGGTTCCACCTATTCCACTTGTTTTTATTCCGGAATATCCCTTATCCCTGTAGTTTGGTACGCCGGGAATACCAATATCAATATTGGAATCATGAATGTATGCTGTGGTAACAACGAATTCCCTGATTAAAGGCATATCCGTACCCTGCACTGTGTGAAGTTTGTTTCCTAAGTGTGTTGTATAACCCTTTGTTGACGATATTCCGTCTTTCTATCTCCTAGTGTTGGAATACTTTCTCTCAACCTTTCTTTCCATCTTCTTTTCTGTCGCCTTTATCTTTGCCTTTTTCTCCTCATCCTTTGTGCGTTTCTGCTTTGATGTTGTTGGATCGGCAATATTCACTTTGATCGGAAGGATTGATGGATCTGGTGGAACATGTGGGTTTTTCCTTCCGTGTTTTCTAGGATAGGATTCAATGTATGTTGCATCCTGAACTGTCCCCTTCTTTATGATTATGCCACGATTCTTGAAATGTTCCTATATCTCCTTCCACGTGATCTTGTCCTTACCCATGGATGATAATCTCTCACGGAAAAAATAGATTGTTATGGAACATGGTATGGTGTCCTGGAATCAAAGGAATGCATTAATGATATCCGATCATGTAACTCTCTCTGCACCTGTTCATCCACAAGGTGGTATATGGACTGTATGAAGAGTACCTTGATCAATATATTGATAGGAACTATATTTGGCCTTCCACCATTCACCGTATTATTGACATAAAGATCCTGGAATATAATTCCTGAGTTTTCCCAGCCTGTCTTCTCTCCCATTTCATGAAGACTGTCACCATACTTTACCTATTACTTACACATCTCACTGACACAGTAATTCATTATATCCATGATAATATATGATGATCGCATGAATAATGATTACGATTGTGGAATCAGAGTATCGAATTTGGAGGTAGTTATTAGGATAATTCATAAGATTTTCTAATAACCACCTCTTCTGAACCATAATATTTATTCAAGAAAAATACAAGTGGATGAATAAGTGATCTTTTTTACAGTGCAAAGAGATTCTAGCACGAAATCGGATTCAGCATCTGGGTCTTTATATGAGGAGAGATGCGGAGAATATGAATTAAAACATCTAAAATAAGTACTTCACAAACTTAATTTTTCCAAGCATAAATAACTCTAAAATGATTGTTTTGTATACTTGGAACCGGATTTTCTCCAGCAATTGTGCCGATTAAACCTTTTATTGCTATCATATTTGTCTTTTTTTCACTCGAAAAGAAAGATACGGGATGCCTAATTATGTAAAAAATTGTGTTTTTAAATTGCTGAATTACCCCGAATTCTTCAATTTTGTAATCATTATTCTTTAATATTATAGGAATTTCTCTTATATTTTTTTCACCATGCAATTCTATGCTAATTTCTCTTACCATTTTCAAAAAGCTTGGATTTCTAAATACAAGTTCTTCAGCTCCTTCAATATCCATTTTCATTACTACCTTTTTTCCCGGTGTACAATATTTTTTAAACACATCCTCAATAGTAATTGTTTGAACTTGCAATGAATTTTCGGCGTTTCGCATAATTGAAGCGTCAACTGAATCTCCACTTAGTTTAGCTACCTCTGATACATCTGATATGGCAAAAGGAAGTACTTCTACATTGTGTAATTTGTTCAGGGTAATGTTTTTTTTAATAATTTCAACATTAGTTGGGTTTGGTTCAATTGCAATGACCTTTCCTTTTTTAACGATATTTGCTACTTTTACAGTATAATCACCCACATTAGCCCCTGCATCAATTACTATATCATCTGTATCCAAGTGAATTTTATTGTTTTCCCCAGCAACGAATGTGGCATAATATACAAATGCCTCCGACTTCCTAACATAAATCCGAAGATGGCCAGCTTTTAACACAATTAATTCTTCATTCATAAACCTACACTCCTTTTTAATGGTGACTGACTTTTGAAATTAGCTTGAAATTGATTACCTTTATTGTAGATACTTTAAAGAGATGTCCTATAATAATTCACCTATTGTCACTATTGTGATTATCTCGAGTTACAAAACAAGGTGTCCGATTTTCAATTTCTCTGCAATTTACGGAGTGAATGAAAGTTTTATGAAGTAAAACCCATCTATGCGTTACAATTTATTGTATGAGTATCGTTGTAAGAAATAAAAAAAGAGATAATGGAAAGGAATACTAAAGGGCATATAGTGTGAAATGGGAAAGGATCTCAAACTGAAGAATACATTCCTGAAACTTAAACTTAGGGCATATTATTTCACCATTCTTATGAACGTTGCCCGAGGTTCAATTCCCAGTTGAAAGCATGTGAGACTGACTGGTGGACCCTGAAAATGTTGAACAAATCATTTATTACAGATCATAGGATTCTTCATTGATAGGAAGAGGGACACAAGATTCACGCCCAGAACAGTGTTAAAGTCTCGTGCACATATATTCGTAGACATTCTCCTAAAGGGATGGGTAAGGAGAACGAGCATTATGTACCCATGATTCTGATACGGTATCTTAATTCTTCGTAGAAAAGGAAGGGAAGATCGCAATCGTTACAAGCACTGGTGAGAAACCGCAGAAGATATTAAAACTGTATACGCTACACAATGATGTTGTATGGTAAACTCGATACGTTCACGAATCTACTGCACGTTGATACAAAATATTTGATGGTTGATCTCGCATTGATAGAATATCTCTTCATTTCGGTCATACACTCATCGCATAATACAGAATACAGAGACTGCTGAAAGAGTAAAATGTCAAAAATAGGATAAGCATAAAAGAACGTTCTCCTGCAATTTAGGTATCCCTAGCCGATTTTGGATCAGAACAATTATGGGAAAATGTCAAAGAAGGTTAGGGAACTTGTTCAAACCTTGAAACTGGATGGGTTCCCTAAAAAATTTTAAAGTTAATGCCGTAGAGTATTATTTTTCCGTAAGATCAGAACTGTTGAAGAACAGATTCAAAACAGACGAGGGATTTCCTAAAACTTCATATGGTGTCACAGAGCATCAACAGAGAATTGGCAGTATTCAAATACCGACATTGTCACATTCCGTTTGATAGGTACCTGTGATACCAGAAGGATGTTCTTATCAACCCCTCCTTTGTCTTGAACCGGTGCTTCAACAGCCATGACTGGACGGAGAAATGCTGTTCCGCCTTGTCTGATGTCTTCTCCACCTTGGGATTCTCAAGGTACAGGAACAC
>JAKBQK010000224.1 GCA_021835265.1 Thermoplasmata archaeon | reverse complement strand
TCTTTCATAATTCAAAATCAATTCCACCAATTTTAACCTGTCTGACAATTTATCCTTATATTAGTCTTTGATGATACAAGATTCCACAAAACAATAGAACTGTTCTGTCAGACATGCGGAGAGTCTGTAGCCAATCCACTCCAATCATCTAAGGGGCCAGACCAACATAAAGCCTTCGAAATGTATAATTGGCATCAGAAATCATGGAAATAAATGTACAGGTCACATCTAGGACGAGGATCATGAACCGTGACCCTTGATGCTACCGCTATTTGAGATACAATAATATTACTCATAAGTTTGGCTGAGCAAAGATATATCTAATACCAAGATATTTCATAAGGAATGCTAAAATTCAATACATGTATCTTAGGAGGGGGATGGGCAGGGTTATTAGTTACCAAGAAAATCATTGAAAATAACACTAAGAATGTTGGCATGATAGAGGCAAGCAAGTCAGGTGAACTTGGAGGTCTGCTTAGGACAGAACAGATTGATGGCTTTACGTTTGACTCTGGCGGCCCCCATCTATTATTCAGCAAAGATGAAAAGGTATTGTTCGAAATTACAAACATACTTAATCCAAATTATTCAAAAAGAATACGTAATAACTACGTATTGTATAAAGAACAATTTATTCCTTATCCATTTGAAAACGGAGTTTATCAGCTTAACCCAGAAGAGAGAGTAAAGTTCGTTAAGGGTATTATTGGTCGCATGCTCTACACCGCGAAGAATGATCGGTGGAAGCCAGAAAATTTTCTTGAGTGGATTACGGGTTTCTTCGGAGATCATATGGCGAATGAATATTTGATCCCCTATAATGAGAAGATTTGGAAAAGGCCATTAGACAAAATGGCGGCCGATTGGGTCTTTTCGCCTGGTAGATTACCTTTCCCTGAACTCGAGAATATGCTCTTGACGGTTGCTGGTATACCTAATACTGGGTACAAAGAACAGGCGTATTATTACTATCCAAAAAAAGGCGGAATTGCTTCATTGTTTAATTCTCTTTACGAAAAAGTATTGGGTGATGGTGCAAAAATATTAACAGGCGAAAAAGTTGAAAGTATAAGAATTAATTCTAATCATACGTTATGCATAAACAATAAAATTTTGGCCAACAGAGTTATAAGTACTATCCCTATACCAGAATTACTAAGGTCGCTGGATGATGGGAACAATTATGAAAGGTTAGCTGTGAAATTCGATTACAACAGTGTAATTGTTATCGGGATAGCTATAAAGGCGAAAACGCCTAACCAAACTGCAGTTTATGTTCCCGATTCAAGAATAATTTTCCATCGCTACACGTGGATGAGTTCTCTAATACCACCAAAGGAACACGAGAACAGTAATCTTATTGCGGAGATTACTGTGCCGAAAGATGAGGAATTAGATTTGGAAAACATAGTAAATAAAGTTGTAAAGAATTTACTCGATATAAAAGTAATAAAAGATGAAAATTCTATCTTATTTACAAAGGTATGGTTTAACAAATTTGGATATCCTATTTATTCTTTGGATCATAACGAGGTAAGGGAGGAGGCAATGAAGATACTTGAAAATTATGGTATCAAATCTATTGGGAGATGGGGCTCTTGGCATTATTGGAACACGGACATGGTGTATAAATCTGTTTCAGAAATGAATTTGCCGGGTTGAGGTAATAATGGAATCATTTAAGATTAATTACATAATGTACGGTACAGGGAGAACAGGAGGCACCCGCACACTCTTAAATTTCATGAACCAACTTGTGAGCCTTGGCCATGAAATCTCCTTGACCACCATCTTTTATGACAACTGGTTTCCCCTATCAAAGGATGTTAAAGTTATATCTAAGAATACAAAATTCGATTTGTATTATTTTTACGGAACAAGAATTATCAGCAAAAGGAATCCTATCGTCAAACACGTTGCTTTCTTGCACAAGCTAATGAATCTCGCTCCAAAGGTTGATATCAACGTGGCTACATTTTCTCCTACAGCATACGTAGCTAGCTGGAAAAGCACAGATGGTTCGACTCCTTTTTATCATATGCAACATTTTGAAACATTAATGTTTGACGATCCAGTCATGAAAAAATTCGTTAGTGATACATACTTTCTGCCAATTTATAAGGTTGCGAATTCAATATGGCTTCGTGACCGCGTATATGAACTTACAGGGAAAAAATACTCAATACTAAATCCGGCTATCGAGCATGATTTATTCTATCCTAGGGAACGATATGAAAATAATAGAGCAAATTCAGATAAAACGATAAATATTGTTGCCCTTGGCAAAGGCGGATGGAAGAATGCTGCTGGAATTTATCAAGCCGTAAATAATGCTAGGGCATCTGTAACTTGGAAAAATATAACACTCCACTATTTTGGCCATAATCCGCCAGCGGGTATACCTTTTGACGGTAGATTAACATTTTTCCATAAAGATCTGACTGACTATCAGCTTGCGGATTTATACTCTAATTCAGATATACAGATAACGTTTTCTGCGGCAGAAAGTTTCCCTCTCCCTCCGCTAGAAGCGATGGCCTGTGGATGCTCAGTCATAACAACTCCATTTGGTACTGAGGACTATGCCGTAGATGGTGAAAACGCATTAATCGTTGAACCTAACAACATAGAAATGCTTACCTCGAAAATTAAGATGCTAATCGAAGATGACCAAATGAGAACTAAATTAAAAGAGAACGGGGTGAAAACTGCCAAGAGATTTACCTATTCGTCGCAGGCTAAGATAATTGAACAAGAAATCAAGAAGGCAATTGATGAAAACACTTCATATGATTCGAGAGTTAGGTTCATATGAAGCTTTTCCTGTTAGGATTCTTTCTATACAAAATACGTTATCCTTTTGCATGAAAATAAAAAATTGACCGATTTCTTTCGGAGATCTTATCATTTGCTCTTGGTGTTCAGGATTTGCATACTCATATTCGATATAGAACTCTCGGACTGTATGTGAAGGACCTCAAAACTCAAGATGTGGGAGGAAGTATAGATTATTACATTCCAGAGCGTCATAGATGGCGTGAGAAAAATAACTCTATGTCCATATATGCAGGAGGGACTAAAAATTCCATTGAGTCTCAAACAAAGCGAACCTTTCTTTAAGAGTGTGAATGTTATTCAGGACTATGGACAAGAACTGAGACAGTTTGAAAATAATTCTTTTCAGCAGATACTTATGATAGATGTTTTTGAACATGTCGAATATTTTCAAAAAGCTGTCAATGCTGCCCATAATAAATTGATGTCTGGTGGATTACTGGTCGTATCAGTGCCGACACATTATTATCCATTTTATTTTGGCAGAAAATTTGATAGAGATATTGGTCATTTAAGGCATTTCTCGACGAATTATGCTATGAATTTGAAACAGCAAGACAACATCAATAGAACCATACACATCCTAATTTACATCTATACTCTGCGCTTATCGGTACGATGAATTGCACAGCACAAGTTTGAAATTATTGTTAATGCCGGTTTTATTCTTATTTTCTATGTTAACTGAAAAAATACCTATTGAATCTTTTAAAGAAATCCTAGCTGTGTTTCAAAAAGCACTATGCAGTATAACTATGGATACAATACTTAAGGAATACTTCCATGAACCGAGGAAGAATAGCAAGATACACCAAATACACATCAAATAAGTCTTTCAGTGAGTGG
>JAKBQK010000340.1 GCA_021835265.1 Thermoplasmata archaeon | reverse complement strand
AATTTTTAAGGATTTAAAATACGTCCAGATCGATCCTGTGTACACAGTAGAAAGAAGTCATTTCCTTACCCTCTGGAGCAGATTGGGTAACTTTAACAGGCAGAATCTTCTAGACCTAATATACAGAGATCATCTTCTGGTTGAATCCTATGCTCATCAGGCATCTATTTCAATTATTGACGATCTGCATATTTTAAAAATGAGTATGAATGAAAGAAAGGAAAGATATTTGAAAACACATCCCGAAATAAAGCCTTCAATTGAACAGATTAAAGAGTTTATCAGGTCAACCGGACCAACAACATCAAACAAACTTTCAGAGTTAAAAATTGAATCTGGAATAAGTGGCTGGGGGCATGAAAGAAAGGTAAATTTACTGCTTAACCTGATGCACAGAATGGGAGAATTAATTATATGTGATAGAACAGAATCAAACCAGAAGGTGTGGAATGTCCCTGATAGTGATTTTAGTGGGTTAACGGAGAAGAACACTATTGACAGGAAAGAGGTCGAAAAGGTAGTATTTCAGAAATCCCTTGAGTCACTTGGTATTGCCTCTCCAGAGCAGATCAAAAGGCATTATTCTCCTGTTAGTATTTCTAATGGAGTTCAAATCGTGAACGAACTTCAGGATGAATCAGTTATAGTACCGGTGGAAATAACCAATAATAACTCAAAGATGAGAAAAAAATGGTTCATACTAAAAAAGGATATACCATATCTGGAAAATCTTGAAAATAATTGGATGCCACCATCTGTCCTGCTTTCTCCCTTTGATAATCTAACTATAGACAGAAAGAGGACAGAAGAGATATTCAATTTTGATAGCCGAATGGAAATGTATATTCCAAAACATAAAAGAAAATATGGGTTCTACTGCATGCCATTCCTTCATGGTGACAGAATAATAGGAAGAGTTGACCTGAAATTAGATCGCCATAATAGTGAACTAAAGATCAATGCGATCTATGATGAGGGTAGATATTTTTCTCAGAAGAGGGTTCTAGGAACAATGATTGATTCGTTAAATTCCTTGTCAGAATTTCTGAACGCATCATCTATTAAAATTCCTCAAACCATTCAATATAGTAAATGAGAAGTTTATCCCAAAATTTTCCCTTATTTTAATTGTAATATTTTGGTTTTTTCAACGTTAAATGGGTGTTGAATGAAGAGAAATGCGCCTCAGAATGACTTATTGTGGGGATTATAACTATTGTTTTAAAGTTGAAATGAAGAATGTTCATATTAATAATGTGTATGTTAATTATTGATTCTATTAAGAATGGCTGCGTGGAGTATATATCAGAATTTTTCTGAATACAATGCTAATTTGGGATAAAGTAAGATTGTAATCATCTAAAGAAAGGTTTATATTGCTAGACACTATCTAGCACGATGAACACAAAAAGAAGTGGTTTATTTTATAGGCAATGAGAAAACAGATGATAATCTTGAAAAATTAAGAGAAGATCTTCTATTGAATACTCTTGAAATTACAGATATGTTCAGGAAAAGAGTAGAATTATCACGCCTTATATTTCAGGAAAAGCTAAGGAAAGGTGTTACCCTTCGTGATAGAAATCAAGAATTGAGGGTTATCAGAAGAATTGGTGTAAGGTCTGTTGAGGAACGCAGTTTCGTTAATGCGCTTTTTGAACTAACTACCCAGGCACAGGCAGGTTTGATATCTGGTAAGTCAGAAGAAGAATGTGATTGTGAAACAGCAGAATATCAAATTGGAAGAATAATATGCCTGACTGGAGATGAAATATACCACAACTGTGACAGGGAGCATCCATTCATTAAAGCGGCAATCTCAAGAGGTTCACATATAGTGTGTGGCAGCATAGAAGATTATGACCTAAAAATTAGTATTCGAACTGATGAACTTAATCTTAAGATAGACGCTTTCAATAATAAATTGAAGAAATTTTCCTTTGATGATTTGCTAAAACCGAGTGGATTCAAGAAAATTCTTGTGGAGTGTGATTGATATGAAAATACTGGTTGTGGGTTCTTCCGGTAGGTTTGGGGCTACTCTCCTGAATTTATTCAAAGGCACTGGACATGAAGTGAGAGGAGTTGATATTCAGGATTATGGGAAATTAAAGGAAGAAATGAAGATTGCTGAATTTATATTTCTGGCTGTTCCAGCCTCAGTTGCCCTGGGTATTATAAATGAGTTTGGTGCTACACGGAAAATTATCGAGATATCATCCTCAAAGGATCCATTCAAAAAATTTGCGGGAAAGATAATAAGCATACATCCGCTGTTTGGTCCTCTTTCCTTAGATGATCTGAAATTGAGAAATATACTGTTCATCAATGACATTTCATTTTTAGGATCAGAAAATATAATATCTGCTCTTTTCCCTGGTTATAATATTATTCCAATGAAATCTGATGAGCATGATCACCTGATGATAGAACTTCAGGTAATACCCTATGTAATTTCCATGTTATCTTCCAGAATCTCCAGTAAAACTGAATTGAAAACTAGATCTAGAATCATTCTGGATCAGATGTCTGATGTCTTTTCCTTACAGGGTTCCTTAACCCTTCTGGATACTATCAGGTTGAATCCTTTTTCAAAGGATGCAATTGAGACTGTAAGTAAAACCATTGATGAACTAAGAGGTGAAATTTTTGATAATAATACCAAATAATGAGGCGAACGAACCATTCGTGAATGATGCCCTCATGGATTCTTCAATGTCGTTCCGAAAGATCAGTCTTTATGGAAGGAGCCTTTTTATCACTAATTTCTCTTCCACAGAAAATATTGATTACATACCGATCAAGGATGCTATGGTGATATCTGAAGGCCTGTACTCAAGAAAGGTAAAAAAGGACTCTACTAATGTTACTGTTGGAAACGTGAAAATAGGATCTGGAAAACTTGTGATTGCTGCAGGCCCATGCGCAGTAGAATCGGAAGAACAGTTGATGGAAATTGGAGAGAGAGTTAAGGAAATGGGTGCAAATATGCTGAGAGGGGGAGCTTTCAAACCCAGAACAACCCCATATTCCTTTCAGGGTTTAGGAGTTAAGGGAATTAACATGATGAAGAAAGTTAGTGACTATACTGGACTTCCAACTGTCTCAGAAATTATGGATATATCATATTACAAACATTTTGATGGAAAAATTGACATGATTCAGGTAGGGTCAAGGAATTCGCAGAACTTTGCACTTCTGAGATTTTTAGGTCAGAAAGGAATGCCTGTACTACTGAAGAACGGAATGGGAAATACAATATCAGAATGGCTAAATTCAGCTGAATACATTCTATCGGGAGGTAATGGAAACGTTGTGATGTGTTATCGCGGTGTAAGAAGCTTCGAGGACAGCACACGATTCATGATGGATAGTGGTGCCATACCTGTTTTAAGAGAAAGGTCACATTTGCCTGTTTGTGCAGATCCAAGCCATCCTGCAGGAAAGAGAGAATATGTCGAGACACTGGCCATGGCGGCAGTTGCTTCCGGAACGGATATGCTGGAAATTGAAGTACACAACAATCCGGATGAAGCTCTTTCTGATGCAAAACAGCAACTTGATTTTATGGGATTCTCAAAATTGATAAAGAAAGTCAGAAAATTGAAAGAAATTGATAGAACCGATTTATAAGAATAGATCTATTGAAAGCATAACCACATTCAATACTGACACAGTAGATTCTGAGAAAA
>JAKBQK010000358.1 GCA_021835265.1 Thermoplasmata archaeon | reverse complement strand
TAATGTATGGGATAATAATACATACATCGATTTAAGCTATACTATTACCAGAACTGGTATTATGGCTGATAAACAAGATACAATGAAGGATTATTCCCTAATAATTTGCGGAGTTAGAGTTATAAATCATTTTAAGTGACGGAGTTGAGAGAGTATTCTGATTCCTGGAATTTAATATTAGTAAAACGATTTTGATTATCGACGAGAATGTCAGGTGGCTTTGTTCTCATCAGATAGGATTTTGGCCAAAATTCCTTATATCTTGTATAATCAAATGGTCTGGATAAAATATCTTTAAGCCATTCTGAATAGTATATATGCTTTGTTCCAGAATCAATCTCTCTCCTCATCTGGGCAGACCACTTGGCGCTCATTATCTCCGGGCTCCGGAGACAGTTTGTGTGATATGCCCAGTTTTCTATCTTGCTTGTAGTCCAGATTGGTTTGTAATCTTCAAGATTCGATCTGAAAATTTTTCTTTGTATTAGATTTACAATTCCATCTATATTTATCTTTCCAGAATATGGTGGATTAATTCCACCATCACCTACTTGTCTCCTGTTTCCGTAATGAATCCTGTAAGAATATTCCATAAACGCCCCCTTTATTTCCGTATCTATGTTACCATAAAGCTGATTAAAACCGAGTGGATATGCTAAAAATCTGTTAAAATGAGAGGTGCTGATTCTACTGGCAATAAATTCATCTGAAGGAAGGTAAACTTTCCAATCCGTTCTCAAGTTTTTCATTGCATCAGTTAAACCGTGGAGATAAAAATTAAAATTTTTCAGTCCATTTTCTGCTGTATCACCTTCAACTATTTTGACATTAGACGGTATTTGTACCCCGAAATCGAGATTGCCGTAGGTGTAAATCGATAACTGATCGAAAAACTTAGAGTTCCACTTAATCCACAAATCTACAGGATATTGCAGTTCCTCCCAGCTTTTGCTAACGAACATATATGCTCCAATACTCATTAGTATTCTATCGTGATTCCTTTACTTAATAATTTGTACGACACATCCTGACTTTACATCTATTTTATTATTGTTGATCGCCCAGTATGATAATCGCCCTTTTTTTTAAACCATCACCTTTGGTGAGCTACCATTTCAGTACCTGATCAAGCTTCTTAGTGCCTGCCAGTTCCTCTCCTTTTTCTACCTATTATCATATGGAAAGGATCGCCCCCCGCTGACTTAACGAGATTCCTGAGGTCTTCAGAATTTCTCTTTGCCATACAACAGCATCATTGACATCTTTAAAGAATGGTGTGAAATACTACCCTCAATGAATAGAGCGATCAAACTTTTCAACTTTACTGAAAAGACCCCTCAAGGAGTTATAAACAGGTACATGCAGAATTTCTACGGAAAGAATTCAACGTCATGACAGGGGGTATTTATGCCACAGGCGTTTTTTTCTAAAAGACATATTTCACAGGAAACTTCTGAAAGGTGTCATGATAATTAGAAATGAAGATACTAAGATGGTGATTAATTCCTTAAGAAATGTAATCTAAAACTGTATGAGAGAAATAAAACTCACGCCAGTCAACCAAGATGCATAGGATGGTAAATATTCCATAGCTGAAAATGGGTAAATTTGAAAAGCCAATTACATTAGCGAAAACTCTGTAATAATTTTGTCCAAAGACTTGTTAAACCGATAAAAATTAATATGGAAGCTAAATAATCGTCGCCTGGATGTCTGAACCTGATACTCCGAAAAAATCACATTTATTTAGCATCAAAAATAAGGATTTTCAACATGTGATAATTCTCCTTGTAATTTACATAATAATTGTTACTGTTTGGTCCTATGTCGCGCTATTCAGACTATACCATCTTTACTCAGCCGTATTTGATCTTGGTTTGTTTGCGGAGGACCTGTGGCTGCCGCTCCATACAGTGCCGACATTCACCGGCATTCTGTATCAGTTGTTTTATGTATCGATTATACCTTATTTGCTAAGCCCTTTGTCTTTAATGGGTAGTCTTCGCGTTATCCTCGTAGTTCAGACTGTTTTTATCTGGGCTGCTGCTTTTCCTCTGTACTTTATTTCACGCAAGTTTGGTCTATCGCCGGTGCTGTCACTTCTGATCAGCGTATGTTACTTTTTCTATTTTCCAATTGCGGGAATAAATTTTTTCGACGTCCACAAACAGGCATTCTTTCCATTTTTCTTTATTCTCTCGTATACGTTCTACATTTATGGCCATAAAAAAACTTCAATGGTTCTTTTTGCCATCACTGCGCTGATTAAATGGCCTTACGAAATCTTTGTCATCTTATTTGCGTTTTATGAGCTTGTTTCTTACTTTTTCAACAGAAGAAAAGCGCACCTCGGTAATAAAAATCTGGTTTATCCCTTTATCCTTTTCGCATTTTCATCGTCAGCTCTGGTTCTTGGATATGGCATTTCTTTTCTTGGCGGTCCCATGTCGGTATCTTCTTTACACATTTCCCCCCCCACACAGACGTTTCCTCTGGGGAATATCGCAATTACCGTCATGATGATACTTGCGCCTGTTTTCTTTCTGCCTCTGTATTCAAATAAATGGGTATTGTTTCTGATTCCATTCTTTGTACTTATGGCAATAGCTAATAATGCCGCTTATTTCTTTCCGGACATATACACTGACCAGTTTCTCTCAATGGTTGTTCCATTCCTGTTCCTTGGAATTATTGACGTTTTATCAGTAATATACAGGGGTGAGCCAAAATATAGAGCCCCGCAAAAAAAATTGAGCCGGATCTACAAGGAGATAAGATCCAGCCAGACAGCAAAAATAGTGGTTTCAGTCCTTATACTGCTTGTCCTTCTTTCCATTGTATTCCAGCCATGGAGTCCTCTCTCCAGTGACAATGGATACATCAGTTGGTACAAAACAAATCCTTATGATAATGTTAATACATACACTTATTTAAGCGAGGAAGCAGCGATGATACCCAGATCGAATCCATATGTTCTTGTACCGAATAATATACCGGAAGCTTATCCAAGGGCTATTGTTGGTGGACCGTACCATGTGGGAGCATTTGTAATGGGTTTTCCTTCGCCGGTCTTTCTTAACATAACTGTTGGAGACGCCATAAACAATACCTTTCCCTACATAGCTGCCAGAGGTCATATAGTGTATGTGCCCTTAGACTATGCAATTTCAACAATAACAAATGCTGTTGCGTTTTCTAACTCTGGATATCAGAGCATGGTGCAGATAATGGATATCATGTTAGAATCCGGGAAATATGGGATTTTGGCAGAAGCCAATGGAACGATCGTTCTGGAGAGAAATTATGCATATCCACCGGCTTTATATGTTCCAATGAATGGATACATAGAGGAGTCTGATGGGTGTTCCCCCGCCGGGCATCAGACTGTCAATAATTCCTTGATTTTTTCCAACACATCTTCAGGATCCGTTATGTGGTACGGAGGCACGAAATATTATCCTGGAACCTATAATGACACACTTCATTTCTTTGTTTATCCTGAATCTTATGGCAACTTATCCATAACTGCCGTGCTTAACGGAACTTCAGTGTCTGAACAATATATCCATGTAAACGACAATAGCTCAGATCCTAGCTGGTACAATCTGTCATTTAACCAGATCATTGATAACATTAATTTGAATACAGGGTATTACTATTTCATCATACGCAGTGACGGATAAGTTGCCATAAG
>JAKBQK010000378.1 GCA_021835265.1 Thermoplasmata archaeon | reverse complement strand
GTTACGTAGTAGAAAGGATCTTTGGGAAGACCGATTCTATTGAGGTTGGAAAGAGATTCCTTAATTTTCCATTTTTAAGATTTATACCGGTAGATGATGAGATAATTAGGAGACGTCAGGTTATCTGGGAAAAATATAATTTGAAACCTAGAGATTCAATTCACCTTTCATGCGCCAGTGAACGAAACATATCAGAAATTATAACTGACGATACAGACTTTGATCGGCTCAAGGAAATTACAAGAATACCAATCAAACAGTAAAAATGTTTACCCATAATCCATCACCTTTAACCTATTTCAAAAGCCCCTATAACGGTATTCTGCATTTAGAAGGGTAATTAGAGGTATTCAAAGTTGGTTGAGTTGAGGAAAGCATTCTTTTCGTAATTTTAATAACAGGAGAAACAGATCAATGACCCTCCCCCCCCCAGAATTATCAAGGTAGGTGAGAGCATCGATTGAATATTTTACTTCTTGTTCTCTTTTTCGTAGCCTAAATCTGCCTTAAATCTTCATTCCTTCTGTCTGCATAAATATAGTTAATTATTATCTTCGGGACCCAACACCCGTTAACAGAATTATTTGCGCGCCATACCTAGGAATGCATATGTTGTCACTTGGTTGTCCAAAGATAAATGATCAAGTTTCAGTTTTTTATATAGAAAACAACCCAATATAATCAAATAGACTAAAAAAGCAGCGTAATGTCGAATTATATTATCGTTAATTTAAATAAAATGTCAATTACTCATTCAGCGATGAGTAATTAAAAATTAGGCAGAGTCTTAAGGTTGATCTGGACTATTTCCTCTTCCTAAAAATTGTCGTAAAAACTGCACCAATTACAGCTACCGCAAATACTGCACCTATGATTGCATAGAGATCGGTATCGAAAGAACTTGCAGCGGATGGTTTTCCGGTTGTAGTCTCCTTTGAAGATGTTAAGGAAAAAACCACATTCTCAGACGTGTTCTTTCCATCTACATTTATGGAACTGTTGGTTTTAGTCGAATTGTATCCTGATAAATTAACGATTGCATATGAATAGGTTCCATCAGGTAAGGAGAATGTGATAGTATTATTGTCAGATGATTGAATCGTACCATCAATCGTTACGGCCCACAATGTACCAGACGGGAGACCGGATTCTATGAATGTCACTGAGTATGTCTGTAATATAAACGAAAGCAAGACGGTTTGCGATGTGCCGTTAACTGTTAAATGTCCTGAGAGATCCTTATAATTTGGAGAAGTTGCAGAATAGGAGTATGTGCCGTTTTGCAGGCAGAATGAGTACGAAGTCCCCGTAATCGCATCTGAATAACAGCTATTTCCATTTGTTCCCGTAATGTTAACATACCAATCTTTTCCCGACGATAAACCGGTTTCAGCAAATAGTACAGAGTATTTAACTTCCAAGAATTTAGTATTTATTGCTGCCTCCGAAGAACCGTTTACTGCAACGGATCCTGAAGACGCGCAAGGCCTGTATGCAAGATCCGATGTTTCGATTGTGTATGAATAGGTTCCTTCGGGTAAAGAAAATGCGATAGTATTATTATCAGAGGATTGAGTTGTTCCATTAATTGCAACGCCCCATGTTGTTCCAGACGGGAGACCGGATTCCGTGAAGGTTACAGGATATTTAATTTGAGAGAATTCAATTGAAACATTAACTGCACTACCGTTCACTGTAATGGATCCTGTGGATAAACTCGGCCTGTATTCGTTATTCGATGTTTCGATTGTGTATGAATAGGTTCCATTTGCTGTGAATAGAGAAAGTTTGTTGCTCAAAGAAAAACCAGTCAAATTGTTGCTTAACATAGCATACCATACAGTTCCAGCTGGGAGACCGGATTCTGTGAAGGTTACAGGATATTTAATTTGAGAGAATTCAATTGAAACATTAACTGCCGCACCAAAAACGGTGAGAGAACCTGAATTTTCAAAAGGCCTGTAAGAGTGATCGGTTGTTGCGATTGTATATGCGTACGTGCCATTTGGTTCCATAAAGGTTACTGAACCCGTTGAAGATGAGAACGATTGACTATTGCTTAGATTCACAAACCATTCCGTTTCTTTTGGAAGGCCACTTTCTGAGATTGTGACTGGATACATATTCAAAACAAAAGAGAGATTAACAGACTGTGATGTACCATTGACCTCTATCGATCCTGATAAGTCTTTGTAATCATTTGCCGAAGCAAAATAGGAATATGTGCCGTTTGCTGCAGAAAAAGTGTAAGAAGTATTTGTAAGAGTGTGTTCAACACTATTAAATATAAGATTCCATGAAAAGCCAGATGGCAAGCCCTTTTCAGCAAATTTTACTGTGTAGGTAAACTTCTCGAATGTGACTATTATGATTTGTTGCTCATCAAGTTCGTGGAAACACCCAGAAGACGGTGAAGGCTTGTAGTTATGATCTGACGTTGAGATACAGTATAAATCCTCAAAATTATTATTTGGTAATTTTGGCGTGTAAGTGGATCCTGTAATTGGGCCGGAATAGTTTTTAGGCTGAGACAAGCAACAGGTTTCTTCGTTAGTTGTATTTACGTACCATGTTGCCCCAGATGGTAGACCTGTTTCTACGAATGTTACGTTATCTAAGTAGGTTGGTGGGGTAAACACAGTGTGTTGCGGAGCATAATTAATCGAGCTCTTATAGATAACACCATTCGATTCAATTCCCTTAGGAATATTATTGTATCTATTTCCTGCAGATGACGTATGTCCATAAGGATTACTTATGACAACAAACGATGTCGCTGCGAACCCAACTGCTATCATAATCACTGCGATTTTTAATATATAATGTTTCATTGTTAAGTCATGTTTATATGCCAGATTTATATAAATTTCTTGTCAGGCAGACATATCAGCAGGTAAAATTTCAAAATTGATTTAGAGTATTGGCAAATATTGGGTCTAAAATAGAAGACCAATTCGAAATCAGACTCAATTAAAAATTCGTTTTGATCGTATTCCCTTATTGGACGAGAAAACAGCGTCTGGAAAAAACTACCAGAAATCTTAATGAATCAGATGATTGAAATATAGCTGCTCCCTTCATTGGATTCACTACTCGCTCCGTTTCCGTTATTTCTGCTTTCTATTCTTACACGAATTAAAAACTTATGAATTATTGGTTGACGAACTTTATCCACCATATTGGAAAAATCTTTTAGATAAAGCACAGTCAGATCTAATAAATTATTTAGCAACTGTGAAATCTGTTAAAAATCTAAATCCAGTTTTGCACCAAAGTGAACTATTTCCTAATAACGAAGAAAAGCTGATTCAGAAAAGCAAAGTTTCTGCTGCTTTCAAGCTATGGCTATACTGATCAACGTGACTGGAATTCCGCATATTGAATAACAAGGTTTGTCTAAATTGAGCAATAGTTATCTATTGAGACTCTATCTTTTAAGTAGATCCTTTCTTTTGAAATTAAATAGATAAGAAACCATTATGTTCAATGATCCAAAAGCAGAAATCCTGGCAAATAACTGCTTTGTGCTGCCTGTAAAATGCTAAATTTGTAATATTATGTAATGGACCACTTTACACATATGAAATGCGGAGGGCCGGATTTGAACCGGCGAATCCCTACGGAAATGGACTCTGAATCCATCGCCTTTGACCAAGCTCGACAACCTCCGCTTTGTAATAGGGGTATAATTCTTTGATATTTTAAAAGTC
>JAKBQK010000434.1 GCA_021835265.1 Thermoplasmata archaeon | reverse complement strand
GTTAACAATTTATTAACATATTTCTTCTGCCGTATCCCCCTGTTCCCGCCCAGGTTGTTCCTCCTGAAAAAGCTAATAACAGCAGAACTGCCGCAAACCAGTAAAAGTATTTTATTTTCTTCATAAAAATGAACCCCCTTTTTTAGTTATCATTAATTTTATTCGAAAGATGTCATGCTTTTATCATATCACAAACCGTAGAGAAATATGTTAATAAATTGTTAACAATTGTAAAATTCCCTTAACAAAGATGTAAAATGCTCTTTACAATTTAAAAAGATTGAGAGGATTTTCACTTATTCCGAATTGAGTCATTTATAAGAATTGACATCCATGCCAATTCTTGTTTGGAGCAGATGTCGGTCATCCTGCCCTCCCATTTATTCCCAAATAATCTTACCATGGGGGGTATCATCGAGTCATAATTTATCTTACCGAAGGGAATGTTTATTCTTGCCTTTTTTAACTTTTTGGGTTACCCTAAGAGACACGGGGGTATTTTAGATGAGTTGTGCCGTGTTTGTGGGTTGCAAATATGCGATAGGGAAATTGAGGGGATATGTTCGAGGGGTTCCTTTTCGTTTAGTGGGTTTAGATTCGGATAATGGGGGTGAATTTGTTTCAGCCCTTTTATTCTCTCAGAGAAAGTGAATCAATCAATGACTTGACATGCTGTTATTTCCATTTTCCCTCTATCCTTTTTTTGATTCCATTTAGCCCGATTGCGTCTTTTGATTCAAAAGGTGCTGTTAATTGCTCTAATAGCCATCCAATTAATTTTGTTTCCAACTAAACGGTTCCAGCTCTTCTTTTGTGATAAATTTCGAGAAAGAGGCGTAGCGTTTCAAGCCATAGCTCGGCTGGTGCAAAAAGCCGATGTACTCCACTTTTTTCCCCAAATGTTTCACTTTTTGGATCGCCGGGATCAGGTCTGTATCCGAGGAGACAAGGATTGCGACGTCACAAAGGTTTTCCTTGGCCCGGACAGCGCCTACATAATATCCGCAATACACGATCGGCCTGTCGTTCGCCAGCCATTTTGAAAACCCCCGGTAATCAAATTTGGTCAAGTTGAGCAAATTAAATTCCAGCGAGCGCAACTTGAAGAAGAGATTGCTTCCGTCGATGAATACAGCGACTCGGCTGGTGATTTCAGGCATAATGCACAATACGAGAAAACCCGCCGTGTCTCCTCTCGGAGTCAGGACGGGTGTTTTTAGCTACTTTTATTTTATCCTATTTGCAGGTCGTTGTCAATAAAACAAATTTTTCATTCTTCAGAGCTGGTCTGAGAATTCGGCATTGCCGGACGACCCCCTTTTTTGCAGCGATTTCATGTTATTTCCAAGCGATTATTTCCTGGGTTTATACAAAATGAATTGAATTTAAGAACTGGAATTAAAATGAAAACGATTTCTTTATAAGCTTCAGCTCAGCCAATTTTCGACTTTAAGGAAGGGGATGCGTCGAAAATGTTTTTCATTTCCTGTGACCAGCACAAGGTTATGTAAAAGGGATACAGCAGCAATCATCACATCTTCTACTCCTATAAGAATTCCAGTTTCAGATAAATTTGCCAAGATATCACCAGCGCAAAAGGCTTCCTGCCCTCCAAAATCGAGGATATTGTAACAGTTTACAACCTCTTGCTCGATTTTTTTCCAGAGTTTTCCTCCGTCTTTTTTTCGCAAAGCCCCATATCTGAGCTCCATAACTGTGATACTGGTTATATAAAGTTCTTCTAAAGAGTGGCTTTTTAATTTTCGAAGAAAATCCAGGTTAGGAGCTTTTTTGAGCGGCTCGCTTACAATATTTGTATCAAGAAGATACATGATTGTCGGTTTTTAAGATTCGCGGAAGGGTTTTTCTGAATAGATTGATATCTTTGAAAAACGAATCATCATTATCCAGCCACCCTTTCACATCAGCCGGGTGTTTCTTTTTCTTTTGAAAAGGAATAATTTCAACTAAGGGCTTTCCCCTTTTGGTCACAATAATCGTCTCTTTTCCAAATGCCACTCTTCCAAGAAGTTCCGAAAATTTTTTTTTAGCTTCAGCGACATTTACCTTTCTCTGTTCTATACTCATAATTTGATTATAGTCAAGATGACCACTTTTGTCAATAGCCCGAGCAGCATTGACAACAGCTCCACCCTGATTTTGCTTGACTGCTTCAAGTAGCCCTTCCAATAGGAGAATAACTACGGGAAATAAGAAGCAGCGAAAAACGTATAAAATAAAAACGCTGCGCTTAGAGGCGCAGCGTAGTGCGGCGTGATTTTCGCGTTTAATGTGTCATTGGAACGCTCTTAATTTTCCTGAGCATCATTACACTGGGCCACCAGTCCCAAGTATCGTATTTTTTTCCATTTCTGATATACCAGGATTTCATGTTGTGAAAGTGATCCGAAATCTCGGTGATACCCAATTGCTGAACTGTGTAGAGTTCCCCTGGATCCACTTTTCCATTTCCATTTTTGTCAATCCACACATATAAACCTTTTAATTTTTTTCCTTTTATTACGCCTGTATGATTTTTATCGAACAGAGCCGCTAATTTCTGATAGCCATTAGCCCAGCCACCTGGTGTTCCGAATAATTGTAGGCCTGATGTAACTTTTCCATTTTTATTGGGGACGACCAGCAACCCATCTTGAGGTCCAACCCATTCTGTTAGAGTTGGCATTCCATCTCCCGTTATATCAAAGATTGTCATATATTTTGTGTAGAAAGTTGGAGCATGGGGGAGCCAGATATGTTTTGCCACATCAGGCTGACCTGAGCCTGAAAGATCCAAAATAATGGGGGAATCAGGGAAGACCCATAGATTGTACTGATAAGTAACTTGCTGGACTTGATTCACGGTTTGGTACTGGTTCACAGTTTTATATTGGTTTGTTTTTTTGTACTGGTTGATTTGTTCATCATTATTAATTTTATTATAATGATGGATAAGTGTAACTGTTACTGTTCTATTCTTAGTGTTGATGTTGATAAGATGATGTCCAGAAAGTGATTGGAAATTATTTTCTGCATTTGATTCGGATTCTGATTTTTGAGTTGAGTTGCCGACAAAATTAACATAACTGCCTAAAAAATTCAAATAACTATTTAAGAATTGAGTTGAAGAACCAACATACAAGTTAGAAGAACCCACGAATTGAAGATAACTATTCAAGAAAGTGAGATACCCTGTCCCATTTCCACCGCAATTCGTGGTGTCTGGTCCTGTTCCACAATTATAAGTTCCTGTATCACCTTGACCAAATTCCCAGGAGTATTGAGGATAAGGATCAGAAGTTTGATTAGTCCACCCATTCCACCCCCATACAGGGTGCTCCTGGTAAGATCCAATAACTTCATCTACACTGCTTATAATGTCACTGACACTTCCGATGTTTTCGTTGACGCTCCCAATATTCTCGTTGACAATATTGTAAAAACTTTCAGTTCCTACAATATTTTGCAGAGTCTTATCAATTTGAGATGTGGATTTGTGAATGGTGGTATTATTGGTATTATTGATATTTCTTCTGCCGTATCCCCCTGTTCCCGCCCAGGTTGTTCCTCCTGAAAAAGCTAATAACAGCAGAACTGCAGCAAACCGGTAAAAGTATTTTATTTTCTTCATAAAACGAGCCCCCTTTTTAACCTATCATTAATTTTATTCGAAATATGTTATGTTTTTATCATATCACAAACTGGAGAGGAATAT
>JAKBQK010000051.1 GCA_021835265.1 Thermoplasmata archaeon | reverse complement strand
GATTCCCAGGATAGCATTCTTCCTGACAATTGAGGATGGAAGACTGTTCGATACAACTTTCGTCCCTGCCGCTGAAGCAGACGAATACGTTTCTATCATGATGAACACGCTGAATTCTGATCATGCATCGCATCCGCTCCTGGAATACTATTCAGAACTGGATGAGGAGGTATGGGAGTGGATATGAAACAGTTGGAAATGAATATCGTGTGGGATAATGCTTTTAGTGAGATTGGGCCAATAGGAGGATTGAGTCAGTTATGGCTAGTTTAAGTGAGTTTAGGACGAACAGAGGAGGAACATTATCCTTAACCTACTTTAGTTATTCGGTAATGAACCCTATGCCGTGGGCGATTGTTGGGTTCAATTTTCAGTTAACGTCGAATCCTAGCTTATATCAAGTTAATAACAGACGTTTAGGAACTGTTATTGAGATCATTCCACTTTACTTCGAGTTAATATATAATAATCTACCGATCTTATCAGGACACTTCACCAATTATTCTCGTTTCTTACAAATTCCCGGACCAGAACTTTCAGCGAATGCACAAATTCCTGTTGAGGCGCTTTCTTTCATTGAAAGTCAAAGGGCAGATGACGTTTTATTTAGTGTAAAGTTTCAATTTTTATACAGGGAAATTGTTCAAGAGGCAAGAAATCAAGTCATAGATGATGCACCGGGGTTGTTTCAGTTTCAATATAAATTTTCACAAAAGGAATGGATAGACCTGCTATCAAAGATTAATTACGAGGAAATATGGTTAATCGAAATCACTAAACCGAAGATCGAGGAATTCCATGAGGTAACAGAACATATCCAAAAGGCGTATGAAGCCCTCTACAATAAAAAAGAACCAGAAGATGTCTTAAGGGACCTAAGGGCAGCAAGGGATTCCTTCAAGACTTTTTATGATTCAAAAAAAGAAAAAATATTTAACATTATTGACCGAGGATCTTCGGGTGAACCTGGAATCGATAAGAAAAGCGAGAGAATTGATAAAATATTCAAGGATATTGGCAGCCTTCTGAATATTGGGCCTCACAACGACAAGTATAAAGTGAGCTATGCTGACGCACTCTTAGCTTACAGGGAATTCATATCGATTATCGCATATCTTTCTTCGCTACTCAAAGAGGTGAAAGAAGATTGATGGAATGTTGGAAGTGTAAAAAATGTGTGGGACGATGAATTAATAGATATGATTATATCCTTTAAGCGCAAAATCCCGGAACTGAAAATTTAACTGGAGCCCAACAAAAACTCCAAGAGTTTGGGTTTACAAAGTCTCTGCTTATGTCATGAATGGGTTGGATTCAGACAATAATAAGAAACCATTCAGAAACTCATAGATATCCTTTTAACAGTTGAGAGAACGGAGAGTACATTGGGTGAAGAGCACCGGATTTGGTACTTCACTCTCAGGAAGGATATATCGAAGAGGCCGTAGTAGATCCACTACGGGAAACTCTTAGATGAAAAAAACTAAGCTAAATTAATAACAGGTTCCTTAGGTGAAACATCAATCGCTCTTCAGGACATTAAGGAATCTACACTGGGTTTAAGTCATAGTAAGTCAGGCTTAATCCAAGATATTTAATTTATCTTCCCCTTTATCAACTCATACTAAAGCGTGTTGAACTGGTTTTAGTTCTACGGTTCTTGCTATTTAAATGTTAAAACAATGTCAAAAGCATAGAGAAGAGGGAATAGAATTGGAACTGAAAACTTATTCGCATGCCTCATTAGGAAATTGCCATCTAGTTATATATTAAAATATAGTTGGCACATTCAATATAATGCGAGAAAAATCTTCAAATGAGTTGTTCGCAGAAATACGTGAGAATATTTTACCGATTTGTATTGACTATGGTAGAAAAATTCTCAAAGAAGCATTGCCACTTCCAGAAATGCATAAGTCGCTTCAACATCATGTTTATTCCTTTACGCCAATCGTTGAAAAATACAGAAAGGATATAATTCAAGATAAAAGGTTTATAAAAACAATGCCTCTGTTTCAAAAATTAAACTTCTTTGAAAAATTCGGAGGAAAAACAATTCTCCTAGAGTATTATGTTTTCGAAATATCCCCTATCAACATATTACTTCTACTTTTAGAATACATATTGAAAAATCCGTATAGGAATTTATTCATTCTAAGATATCAAAGAGACTGGGGGAGACAGGATCCAAGTGACAATGAAATAGACGAACTGAATAAGAAAAGCCTCATACTGGCAATAGATTTGCTCAAAGATTTACTTTTCTCCCCCTCTATCAAATATACAGTTAATTCAATATTATATGGCTTCAAGGGGAAATTTAAAACGGTTCAGATAGGGGAATACATACTAAGTACCAGAAATATCAGCTTGGATTCGAACACTGATGGACAACCCGAGGAAATGAATTTGCTGAATATTACTAAATCTATTGACATGATGTTGGACAATATAATATTTGATACGAAGAAAGAGGCAGAAGAAAAAGGGATGCAATTGTTAAATTTTCTCAGGGACGATCCCTCAACGGAATTTACCGTATTTATAGGGTTTATGTACGTTTGTTTGCAATTGCAAAGCGGAAATGTATCTTTATCTTCGCCTGAAGGCTACAGAGGGACATTTCTTGGTTCTCTTGGAACTTTCAGTGCAAATAATGAACTCGTCCCATATTCTTTAAAACATGCTAAATTATTAGGAATTGCGCTAGCCTCAATGCTTGATGGAATAGGTTTACTTTCTGATGAGGCATTTAAAGTGTTTCATGAAATTTGGAATACTTACTTTGATGCGCACATTAAATCTGGAGATAACATTAAAGTAGCTTTAGACAGATTGGGAAGAAGCGCAGTCCGTCATATGCCTGAAGATAAGCTAATTGAACTTGTTATAGGTTTTGAAAGTTTAATTGGTGCCAAACCTCGACATCGAAGCAATAAGGATGCTATAGGGGTAAGAACAACCTTATTAATCAAAGATAGAAGTGATTCATATGAGATCATTGATGAAGCTTACAGAACACGGAATAAGTTGATGCATACTGGGAGGGCAGATGTTAAAACCGATAAATTATATAGTCTGATAGATAGAATGACACTACTCATTGAAAATGCTATAACTCACTATGTGGAACTATATAAGAATAAGAATTTTAAGGATGAATTGGCCATTGTAAACTATTTAGATAATATCTTATATCAGGAGGCTAAAAAGGTAATACATGGTGTAAATACCGATGATAATTAAGACGATAAAAGTATTAATTCCTCGCTAAGAACATCTATGTCAAAGGTTTAAAATGTAAATATTCTAGTTTTATGGTTGCATATTTCGGTTTCTAGGAGGTTACTTTAATTTACTGAACAGTTTCAATATAAGAATTGGTGAGTATTTTCCAGCACAGAAAAGAAATGATTGATCCAACTCATAATTATTGATGTCGAAAGTTGACTTATCATAACTCCTTTATTAGGGTTTATCTTCATATTCCAATGAAACTTAAAGAAGAATAAGAAATAACTCCAAGCAAATACTTAGAGAGTAGATCTTGTCTGGTCGGATTAAGTGGTTTGGAATGATGCAAAAATAGCTCTTGAATCAAAGGGTGAGTTTTTCACCATAGAACTTGAGAAGTTACATTTCATAATGGATTGGGAGCAAGGCATTTAGCCAGCAAGTAGAAAACTTACGTAAATTTAATGATTTGGAGTGCAGGAAAGATAGAATTGAT
>JAKBQK010000120.1 GCA_021835265.1 Thermoplasmata archaeon | reverse complement strand
AGGAGGATGCACAAGTAGAATCATTCAATTCGATCCTGGAAAGGGAGGTAATAAGAAGATTTGAGTTTGAGAGCTTTGAGGAAGCGGAATCCACAATAGACAGATTTGTGGGTTTCCATAACAATGAGAGGCTGCATAGTGCCATAGGATATATTACACCAGGGGGAATGAATAAAAAATGTATGGAAGGGATTCAGAAAGCTTGAAATCTTACAAGACAATATTGACTCCAATTAGGGGACCTGACCAGAAAGAATAGAAGTGAATGTGGATAGTTATGCAATACAGTCCCTGAATTTTACATATTTATAAAGGCTTACCTTCATGCAATGTTTATTCGATCCTGTGCTTGTTTTAATCGAATCCCTTGAAAAGGGTGTGAATAAGTCTCAGTTCGGTCAAATAAAAAGATCAGACTCAATGCTTAAGGCATGAATATTGCGTAAGTTCTGCTGTGAAACATATTCTTATAAATATTCATGAAATTGGGAGAGTTTCTGAAAAAGTAGTGTAATGTTTTGCCAGCGAAAATTAAGCTAATTTGATTATTGACCAGTTTCGAGGCTTGCTTTTCCATATATTTCCATTGTATTCGCTGCCATCCGTTCAATGGAATATTTCTTAGAATACTCTATTAAATCGGACGAACTATGAAGATGATCAAGGGCAAAGTAGATGTTTTTCCTAATAGAATTAACTTCTAGGCTGCAGTAAAACGCTTTGTCGGCTAAAGTTTCTCTGAAGATTTCTAGATTATTTACAAGTACATTAGTACCGCAAGCCATTGACTCAATGGGAATAGAGCCAAAACCTTCTCCTTCACTGAGATAAACAACCAGATCAGACGATGATAATAAATGTCTAAGATCGTCTTGTTTTAGTTCACCAACGATTTGAACATTGCTAGTATTAAATGCCATTTTTGATATTGATTTGTACCTTTCGGCCCAGGCGTTAATGGGTCCGGCTATAACCAGTTTAATATCATTCATCCCTTTCACCGCATCAATTAGCAAGTCAAATCTCTTTCTTGGGTTAAAATCCCCCACCATAGCGATCAATTTCTGACTTCCACTTTCTTGATGTTTTACTTTGTCCGGGTAAAAGATATCGTGATCAATAGATTGTGGAACCACATCAATTCTATCCAAAGATATTCCGAAGTATTCGTGTATATACTGCTTAAGTTGATTTGTAAATACAATTATTCTTGGAATCTTCGTTATATTCCTGAATGTTAGAAAATACCCAAGTTTTCTGTATATCGAATTGAATAAATATGGTTTAGTTGTAGTGGAATCAGATCATGAACCGTTACAACATTCGTTTTCCTGTTAACTACATTTATAGATGTTGAGTGTACAATTTTGTCTTGCGGATTTTTTATCCAAGCCGAGGCGAATTGTGATATAGCCCCACCCACAGGTCTTCCAAATAGAGAGATTTCTCGCTTTTCTATCCTTATTTCATGTATATCGGTTCCAATCATTCTGAGACCTTTTATGAGTCTATTAGAATAATTCTCGGTACCTGTGTGTGCCTTTGAGTGAGAAAATATCAGTGTGACCATTAAACTCCCACCGTGTATGATATATCTTGGGACTTAGATTGCTCAAACGTCAATTTAGATGCGTATAGTATTAGGGTGGGATATAATAAAATTTTACATTGGTCTTGAATAACTGAGTGATCTGTGAACTGAGGTAACATAGATAAAGAATACTGGGACTAGGTAAAAGTATTTCCTTAGGATTGAAAGTACGGACCACAACAAAAGAGGAGTATTTTTACGTCTTATTGCTAATCTTATAGCGTAACCAACATAATAGAGCGATATGTGTTTGTACCCTCCGCCGGAATAGAAAAATGCCATAAGTTCAGAATGTAACAGCTCTGATTCTAGGATTTTACCTAAATTCGGACTGAGTAGGTTCTTATATAAATTCTCTATAACTGTCGCACTACGTAGATAAAAATCATCTTTGTTGTGTACATATTTCTTGAAGTCCGAAAATATAACAGTGGTACTTTCATGTATGCGATAGTACGTTAATGGGACATTTTCAAAAAAGAGATTTCCGTATTTGGAGGAGGATATAAAAAAAAGCACCCGATCAAGAGATGCATTTGAATTTTTAATAAGATCCAACCTCTCAAGAAGAACCGACTTTCTGCACGACATGGCGCTGACATACCAGTCGAGCTTGAATCTAGTTAATTCGCTCTCAAATGCACTCAACTTATTCGAATCTACAACGATCTGATTTTTAATATTCTCTGAAAACCCCTTTACAAAAACTTTCCCTGCATCGTTTATAGCAACGACAGAATTGTGCATATAATTTATAGACGCATCAGCAAAAATTTCGGCGACTCGTGATAATTTCATCGGGAAAAAAGTATCATCATCATCCAAAAAGGAAATAATTTCTCCTCCTGCGTTTTCAATACCGATACCTAATTTTGCCCCGAAGCTCTTTTGTTCAGTATAAAACAACCTTACACCTTTATCTGAAAGAAAATTATCCATCCGTTCTTCCTTGAAATTTTTAACTACCAAAATCTCGAATGCATTTCTGTCAATTTCTTGATTTAAAACAGATTTTACGGCATCAATTAAATACTGTTGTCTGTTATGAGCAGTAATTACGACAGATATGAGCACTGAAAATCTATTAAGTATAGCTTGGGTGAAATAAAAGTTTTGAAAGAAGAGATTTAATATTAATACTGTGAATCCAGGCGCTATGAAGGTACTTTTATCAGGACACAAAGGGTTTATTGGTACACAGATCTTCGATTGGTTAAAAACATCTGGTTATGAATTTACGGGATTTGACAAAGACGAAAACATACCCAGTGATCGTTTTGACATTATCCTTAACTTTGGGGCAAGGACCCTGATTAGAAAGTCAAGAGAATTCCCATATGAATACTTTATGGATAATCTAGACCTGACTCTAAAACTACTTGAAAAAGCAAGAAAAGAGGATTCAATTATAGTCTATCCGACCTCTGGTTCGGTTATGGAACCAACTAATCCTTATTCGCTTTCAAAAAGACAGGGAGAAGAATGGGTCAGATTATATAACAAGATGTATGGAGTCAGATTTTACATTTTAAAACTCTACAATATCTACGGAGAAACAAGCACGAAAGGGGCTGTTTACTTGTTTTCCAATGCCGCAATTAAAGGAGAACCTGTAATAATTTTTGGAGACGGAACTCATAGAAGGGATTATACCCATGTCTTAGACCTTGTCAAGTTTGTTTCTTTGATTTTGTCCAACGAAGTAGAACCGGGTGTCTACGAAGTTGGAACAGGTGTCGGAACGTCTGTTCTTGAACTCATCTCTATGATTGAAAAGGAATGCGGAACGAAGCTGTTAAAGGAGAGACGGGATTTCATTGTTCAGGAAGCTGATGATCTTCATTCAAGATCACCAATAATGCCAAACATGATTCAACTTTCCGAAGGAATTAAACGTGTTCTGGAAATGTTGCGCAGGTCTTGAAAATTGTAATAAGCTTTTACCAGTATCAGCCTTAAAAAAAAGAACTGTTTTACTTATCCATTTTCTTCGCAACTGGTTTCCCACATTCTGGACAGAATTTCGATCCCGGAGGAATAACTGCTCCACAGTTTTCACAGAGCTCCGGAAGTTGTTCATTTTCCCTTTCCCCTATTTCGCCTTCTACAACATTTCCAATCTGGCTCTTCACGATTGGCTTACCGGAGTTCTTTT
>JAKBQK010000534.1 GCA_021835265.1 Thermoplasmata archaeon | reverse complement strand
GAAATGACCCTGTTGCAGAAATCTTTCCACGGTTCGGCATTCCCAACGTCGTTGCTCCCAAGGAAACCGTCTTCCAGAATTATATTTGGATATCTCGTAAGTATTTCACTTTCCTCCATTCCAGACAGTAAACCGAGAGACCGTTCCCTGAATTCGGGATCCTCTTGAATACTGATGCCTGTTTTTTCAGAAATTATTCTCGCAGTGTCAAGTGTCCTCTTCAGATCGCTTGAATATATCTTAGATATCGGTCTGCCAAGTAATTTCGACGCGGCTGATTCAGCCTGTTTAATGCCGAGATCATTCAAACCCTCGCCGATCTGGCCCTGCCATATTTTGCGCGAGTTCCAGGCTGTTTCACCATGCCTTACCAGATAGATTCGCCTGTCGTTCAAACAAGGAAAACCACAATGAAAACGGATTATTATTGTTTGCTTATGAATTCCGGAACTTTACAGTTGCCAGTGCAGCTGCCTGAAAGGATAGAATACCTGGAAGCGGATATTTTTGAATAGGTAATTTCTCCTATCCCGATGGCATTAAGAAAATATACGAACACAGCGAGGATGAATAATTCTGGTACCCGCAGCAATATTTTAAGGACAGCATGCATTCCAGTAAACGTTTTACCATCTTTGGTCTCTACGACGATGCTTCTTTCAAGAATATCCTCCTGAACTGGAAGATCTGCCTTCTCAAGATCACGAAAGGATGTAAAATTAACAAGACCAATTTTATCGGTAGTTCTAATCAGATTCATTGACCTGACACAGACAGGGCAATGACCATCATAAAATACCTTGATCTCGTTCATATCTACATAATCAAAACTAGTGGAATAAAGTTATACTTTTAGATGCTGTGTCAGATGTCATTTGGTTATCATTGTAATGATCTGAACCTGCTGTTACAATAGCAGGTAGTATTTTTGTTGTGAAATATGTCTCTATAGTCACAATGCTGAGATAAATCAGTGGTTACGCCAGGGCTTGACAGCAACCAGAAATACAAGCCAGAAAATAAACGTAATAACTGTCATGCCGGTCAGGATAGGTGTGATGATTAGAGATGTGAAATAACTTCCCTGAACAATGTTGAAAAATCTTAGCAGCGACCAGAAAGCCGTTGTAATTAAAAGCGAGAAAAAAATGATCCTTACCTGCTTTTCCTGTACCTGCTCGCTTACATCAACTGGATATACTATACTTTGGGCATTTTTATTTCCTTTCCTCTGTATTGCTCTCAATATCATCAAGAAAAGCAACTGGAGGAGGATAATCCCTAGAAGTAATTCTGTTGAATAAAAGTGGTTGACATGTAAAAATGAGAAGAATAAGTAAACCAGCACCACTATTGCACCTATCAGGAGGAAGACGAATGATCTAACGGTGAGTCTTTTCTCGTTGTATGCCTCGCCCCGTCTATTCTTTACTATTCCAGACAGGACCTCAAATAATGCCAAACCATACAGGAAAAACCAGACTATTAGCACGAGGATAAAGGTCAAGTCAGGATTCATTACATGTATCCTGGCATCAAGGTTTATCTTGGATAAATATTTTGATATTTACAGATCTGAATCAGGTAATTTCATCGAACCATGTGAAGACCCACTTCCAGATTTAATTCAGGTTTCTTTTGAGGTCAGAAATGTGCCCCGAATAATATATTTGATTATAACGTGCAATTCTGTGCTTTTTCATTGCAATATATTGGAATGAAATTGATCGGTTTCCGAATTATTTCTATCCGATCAACCTGGGATAAAAGTATTTGTTATCGTTATTCTTTAAAGCGTTAAGGTGGCTCCATGACCTCAATACCAACATTAGGTGTGAAAACACTGCTCATTACATTAAGATCCTGGGTTAAATTGAACTCAAAAACTACAGTTGCTGGCTTACCTGCAGATATTGTGAAGGGGTGGTTAAGGAAAGCAAACGAAGATGCAAGGGTGAAGTTTACAGAAACACCCGCTATCACTACCGTTACATTCTTAATAAATATCCTGAACATTGTATATGTTTGAGCCGTTAAAGTAACTTTTGAAAGCAGAGATGCGTTTGAAAGTGTCAGTCCCAGTATATCGACTGTCTTATTGCCTACAGTGTAGTTCGTCCATCCTGTTTTATTGCCATGCAATTCCACAGAGGAAAATGAAATGTAAACCGCTGAGGCCAAGGTATTTGGAGAATCGGCAACCTCCATGTCAACTGGAACTTTATTACTACTTGGGATGTAACTGTCGTAAACGAAGAAACCCCCCACAATTATCAATATTATCGCTAGTGCCATTATTGCAGTAGCAGCCTTTTTCATATTTTATGAAGAAAGAAAATTCGTTAATAATTATATTGGTACAAAATGATAACTGATCATTGTGTCTGACAGTTAATGCACCAGAACGTTATCCTTTTGGTTATGCCTATTTTTCCTTTCGATATCTTGTTTAAACACGATGGACAGATTCTTTTCCTGTAGACGTAAAGCTTTCCAGCCAGTCTCGCATGATTAAGTCTTGCACTGTAGAAAATCTTTGAGAATTCTGTGACAGAATTAACTATTTCAGAAATCTTCAAGTCGCTAATCTCTGATACTTTTCTTTCAGGGTTTGTTCTTGTTCTCCACAGTACCTCGTTCTTGATGATATTTCCGGAACCGCAGAATATATCCTGATCTAGCAGAATGTCAGATATAATGGAGTCTGTTTGTCTCAAGGCACTAATCTTCGAAATAGCTAGGGCCGGATCCCACTTTTGATCCATTATGTCTCTTCGTGGATCATAATATTCTGAAAATTCATCGAGCGTTTTTTCGGAGATTGCGCATCTGTAGAAATATAAATAACCTGATCTGCCGTTGACTATTACAAGGATTGGGCTTTCATCATCTAACCGCGTTTTTTTCACGACCCCTGACATACCGAAGAAAACCACAAGATATCTTTCTGGCATTTTTATTACAAGCCTCTTTCCGTAAGGTATCAGGTTTATGTTGCCTGATTGTACCGTACCGTTTCTGTAAACTTTGCATAATTGGCCGTTGAAGTGAGATATTCTCCTGTATAATACCCTTAAAGGAGGACCTTCCATTTTCAATCTCAAACTATCGAAGATATATCTGGTTTTGCTGTTGCTAACATTCTCAATTTGTACAAGCATTTAAATACAGAAAGTGATAGCGTCCAAGTATGTCAAGAAAGGACAGAGTCATTGTGGCCAGGCTTTTTTCCGGATTGACAGTGCTATTCCTTTTGATTGCTCTCGTGCTTGATATTATAAGCTTCTTCACCCCTGTTAAAGGGGCATTGAGTTCCCTTGATGCTTTTGGCTCATTTGTATTGGGGAAACTTGCAATTTTCGTAGTTGCAGTAATATTACTAGTTTTCCTTTTCATAACATATTCTTCCATCTTCAACCGTTTGAAGAGGGTCAATTCAAACGCACGAGACCTGTCTCTAATAATCGGCATCATCTTGTTGGTTTTAGGAATCGCGATTCTTGGGATATTCGTGACAGGCGCCGGAATTCTGCTACTTCTTGCATGGCTCGTTCTCATATTGTAACTCCAAATTTTTATTCGCGTTTTTAATCTTGAATTACCAGAAAAAATATTGAATTTTAAATATCTTAGCTTACCAAATGGAACCATACTTAAGTTTTTCTATCAGGTTTGCAAAAATCTTATAAATCAGCCATATATTAGTAAATCAGTTTAAAATGACTAAATTTGTACTGGTATCCGACTACA
>JAKBQK010000557.1 GCA_021835265.1 Thermoplasmata archaeon | reverse complement strand
AAAGTATCAGGTCACAAAAGGTCCTTAAATTCTGTGTGGTTATTAAATTACCATGGTATTTCTATGATTACCCAAGGAAAGTAATTCATAGAGTTTATTGGTAAAATTTCAAATTATTACAGGAACGATTTAACCTTATATAACCTGCAATCATTAATCTATTGAATGAAGACCTCTGTCATAGTAACTTCATACAATGATCCTAGAATTGAAACAACCCTATTGTCGCTTTCAAAGCAAACGATCAGTCCAGATGAAATTTTAGTCGCTGATGGAGGGACCTCTTGGGATATACAATCACTTTGTGATAAGTATGGTGCAAAACTGGAAATCATAAAAGGTAATGTTCCTGAGACACGCAGTAAAGTCATATTCAAAGCTATGGGAGACATTATTGTTTTTATCGATACAGATGAATCTGCGCCAGATGATTGGCTTGCTGCTATAACCAACCCAATCAGGAAAGGTGAAGCTGACTTCACAGGAGGACCAACAAAACATTCAAGAGCCAAAACCCAGGCAGAGCTTTATATTAATCTGTTAGAGGACCATCTATATGAAAATCTTGTAAACCAGGATATAAGATACCTCCCCATGGGAAATTCGGCTTGGAAAAAGGAAATATTTGAAAAAATTGGTACTTTTAATACAGATATTTCTGCAGCAGAAGATTATGATATAAACATGCGTGCAGTAAATGCAGGTTTTGCAGGAAAATATGTGACCAATGCATGGGTCTACCATGATCATTCAGAAATAAACACATTCAATAAGCTAATTAGAAAAAGGTACAGGTATCTAAGGGCAACTGCCCAGGTTTATTTAATGCAGGCAATGTTAAAGTCCCGTTTATCTATTAAAAGAAGGATTTTTGTAAGACACCCCTTTTATATTGTGGAAACGGCTTTAAAGCCATTAGCTATGCTGGATGCTTTAATACGTGGATAATAAAACCAAGTTAAATTGTAAATCGATGAAAAATTTTAAAACATCATTGGAATCTGAAAAATAGGATAATGGTAATTTTACTATGAAATTTTATCAGGTTACAAGTGAGGTAGGCGGAGAGGATATTTGGCTTCGAAGAATTTCTTCCCTTTATAGGGAAGAACCAAAATTAATTTGGCCAAGAGGCAAACCCTCATCAATAGATGCTAAAACTCCATTCAACAGATTAATTTTGTATTTTTTCAATATCATGGACAAGATTGTTCCCGGTGTAGGAAGGGGGTTGTTTCTCAATATTTTCATTTCATTGTTTAAATTTGAAGAAAAGGATATTGTATTTCTTAGCTCAACTTATATACCTATTCCTAGAGGAAAACGCATAATAACATATATTCACACTCCGTCAAGAGCTTTGACCGTTGATTACGAATCAACGGAAAAAAATTTATCAAAGAAAGCAAATTTCTTAAAATTCATTCTGAAGGTCTTTAGATTTATCTATAAAGCTGTTTATAAATTTTCATTGAACAATGCCACTTTACTTTTAGTCAATAGTTCCAACATACAGAAACGGGTTGAAAACTTCTCAGGTAAAACTGCATTGGTTTGTTATCCTAGTCAGGACACCAGTTCTTTCTATACAAAGGATTCTGAAAATTACTTTTTACTTGTTTCCAAGATACAGCCTTATAAAGGGCACGATTTCTGCATAAAGGCATTTAAATTGTTTTGCGATCAAAATCCAAATTTCAAGCTTTTTATAGTTTCGATGGTTCCCAAAAACCCTGAGGATATTGATTTTTACAATAAATTAAAAAGTTATGCAGATAAATTCAATCTGCCTGTTGAATTTAGATTTGACTTGTCCCGTAAGGAAGTAATCGAGCTTTATTCTAAGGCTTATTTGTGCCTTTTTGGTTCTAAAGATGAAGATCTTGGACAGGTGCCAATAGAAGCTATGGCCGCATCCAAACCTGTCGTTTCTATTAATGGAAGTGGCCCTTCTGAGACTTTGGTCAATGGAGTTACTGGATTCTTAGTATCTACTGAGATAGAAATGGCAGAAAAAATGCTTCTCCTGGCTTCTGACAGTGAACTTGCTCAAAAGATGGGTAAAAATGGACGCGAGAGAGCGGTATCTCATTTTGATGATGTAGTGTTCAAGGAAAATTTGGATACCCTTATCGATAGATTCTTGGTATAAAAAAAATACTGTATAGGTTTTAGATGGATGAACAAGTTGATAAATTCAAGGTTACTTTTTTCATTGGCGGGACGCCAGATAATATAAGTGGCCTCGAATTAATGCTTCTCGAGTATTATAAACACGCTGATAAGAGCCAATACGAAATTTCTATTGTGCACACATCAGAAAATCCTCAATTTGGGATGGCAAACAGCCTGAAAAAAATAGGTGTCCCTGAAGATCAAGTTACAGTGATTAAAGATCTGGATTCTAAATTTAGTTTTATGTTGGATAAACGCATCCTTAAATTGTTATATTATGGTATTTTTAGACCAGTATCTTCATACTTGTTTTATATTTTTTCACTGAAGAAAACCCTACAAAAAGAGATAAGATCGGATGTCGTTTATCTCTTTACAAATGAATTAAATGGTTATTTATATGGTTTTAAGGGGTTGGTTATAGGACATAATGGAATGTGGGTAATAAAAGATAATGCCCTATCTTACAAACTTATTAAGAATAAATTACTTTGGCGAAGAATTGATGGGTTTAGACTTTTTCCACACAATAGAAAATATGCTGAAAAACTCAATAGGTCTTACAGTTTTGTTTTACAGAATGGCATAGACACATCTTTTTTTACCCTACCCAAAAACCCGAGAACTTGGCCTGAAGTTAGATTTATTTTTGTTGGAAGGCTTGACAAGGGAAAAGGTTTTGATATGGTAATTCCTGCATATATAAAGATTTCAAAAAATATAAACTGCAGCATTGATATCGCCGGAAACGGAGAATTTGAAAGAATTATACCGAATGGGGAGAAAACAAATATCAGGTATCATGGGAAACTTGACAGAAAAAAAATAGTCGAGCTTTACAAAAATACTGATATATTAGTTTTACCTTCACGTTGGGATCCTTACCCCACAGTTGTTTTTGAGGCACTTTCATCCGGTTTGGGAGTTGTTGTTACAGATTCAGTGAAGGGAGCATATGATGAATTTGAGAAATTAGGCATGTTAAGGTACACAAAACTCACAGTGGATGATCTCACTTCGAACATGGAAGCCATTTCAAAGGACTTACCAAATATTAGGAAACTCTCTGAAAAAAGTCATCATATGATGGAAACACAATTTGATGTGGATGTTGTAACTGAAAAGTTGTTTCGGTCACTAAAGAACCAATATATCAAAGCAAAAACTAATCACCAGGATACGCAGAACCAAAGTTATAATTCCTAAGTTGCTAAAGTGATTAATTTCCTGACAAAAGAGAATGCAGTTCGAGCAACTCATTTTTTTAAAGACAAATTTTGCGATATATACTTTTTTTGGATTCAAATAACCAATGCATGTGAGAAAATATGAGGGATAGACTTCAAGAACTATTATTTGGAGTTCTTCTAAAGATAATCTCTTTTAGCAATCTGAATGAATCAAATAAAAGTATCAAGTCTTTTGTTTTTAACGATTGTGATATACAGTTCCTTAATGGATAACGGGCAGCATATTCCTTATCAGTTCTTAGTTTATGCTTTCTCAGAAGTATACGTATTGCAATTGCCTGGCTGTAGAGCCTGATCCAGATATATTGGTTAGCCGCCAAATTGGCTATTGTAAGATAATCCCTATATGCAAAAAGTAGCTTGTCCCAAAAATTCAACAAATGTTGCAGAGATTCCTTATTATGTTCGACAATTTTGCTTGAACTGTAGTTCTGCCTATATCCAACAAACTCTTCGCTCGTTAGGTAGATGTCTTTAGATGAACTTATTGCTACAACTGCAAGTAAGGTATCTGGAGAGACCTGTAGGTTGTTTAAAATGTAATTTAACACCCTATCTGTGAAAATTTCCTTTCTAGCACACATAGAGGATAAATTGAAGTCAAATTTGAAACGATGTAGTGTTGCAATATTTTTTAGTATCGTTTTTCCCGTTATTATCCTCGATCCAGAAATTGACATTCTCCGTTTCTTCTCTATCAATTTATCATCATTGTCGATGAAGAATATTTCATGTTTCAGAAACCAAATATTTGAAGAATCAAACTGGGAAAGGATTTTTTCCAATTTGTCTGGTGTGTAAACGTCATCATCGTCTAGAAAAGCGATAATTTCTCCATTTGATTTCTTTATGGCATGGTAAAGGTCCCACCCTATTGTACTATCTTTGGGAGCTATTATCTGAGATATGCCCTCTTGTTCTATGACTGTATCAATATTTTGTTCCATAAAATTTTTGACAACTATTATCTCAAAAATATTCCTGTCCAATGTTTGGTTCAATAGGGAATTTAATGCTTTTGATATGTATTGTTGTCTGTTATGTGCTGTTAGTATAACACTTATCCTAACTTTCTTCTTTTCTAATTCACCATAAACTTTAGAATCTCTGTCTGTCATTTTTTAACCCCTTTTTCCTTATTTTGTTTCTCCAAACCGGTTTCAACAAACTTTTTCAATTTAATTATAATTTCATTCATTTCTTCAACGAAATTTTTTTTAATGCCAAGGGACGTTTTTTTAGAATTCTCTTTTATTTTCTGCAAAGTTTTGTGGTTGGCCTCAACATTCTTTAAAATGTTACAAAAATCTGTCTGACTATCTGCTATAAGGCCATTTATTCCATTTTCTATTATTTCCTCACTTGGATTCCCTTTTACTATTATTGGAACCAATCCTGCGCTCATCGCTTCAATGACTGCCAAACTGAATCCTTCTGCTAGGGAAGGAAATAAAAAAATATCTGCTGCATTATAAATTTTATTTAACCTGTATTCATCAACTTTTCCAAGCGAAATGATTCTAGGGTTATTACTTTCGTAATTTGCTCCTACTACCAGGAGCTTCATTCCTTTAGTGCACAAAACAGACCTAACAGCCGTATCTAAAGCCTTCCGTAGGGGGTCTCTTCCAACCCATAGACAGATTATCTCATTATGCTCTATGCCAAGATCTTCCCTTATTCTTTCTCTGCGCTCATCGCTCAACACTTCAATCTCTTTAGAAAAAGAATGTATTACTCTAATATCGTCTTTTTTTCTATGGTGTTGGAAATAATCTACCAAATGATTAGAAACTGCAATAACAATATTGCTCTTCTTTACAGCAAATATCTCAATACATCCAAGAATCAATGAATAAAGCAAGTTATAGTATCTTAATGGAGATTTATTGAAAGAAATAGTTTTCTTTGTTGTTTCAATCCAACTTCCATGCAATGTGGTCATTAAAATAGAGCCAGGTATTTTTTTGACCAATCCCCCATTATCTCCGTTAATGTGTATAATGTCATATCTATAATTTGAACTTTTGATACTCTTTCTCAATTCCAGATTATAGACTATCCTTTTTATGAAGGGAAATATGTATGTAAATTTGCCACCTATCACTATGTCCCCCTTTTTCGTGATTCCCTTATTTTGTTTATTGTTTGAAAGGTACGCGTAATAGACTTCAAATCCTCTCTCTTCAAACATTTTGCCTATTATGTGAATATATGTTTCTACCCCCCCACCATTTTCGGAATAAGGAGATCCTATACCTACCTCCAGAATTGTCGGGCTTCTGGGCTTTAAAGTAGATTTTTGGATGGGGTTGTAAATAGGTTCATAATATTCATCAGATATAGACAATGTTTCTCGAAATATTTGCTTCTTATTAATTCTTCCAGTGAGTTTTTCGATTGGGTTCTATTATTACCAAAGGTATTGCAGCAAATGCGAAAAAATTTCTTTTCCTATGACTATTATAATTATCCTGTAAAATTTTTAATAAAAGCTCAGTCATTCCTATTAATTTAATTCAAATTATATTCCTGTTTTATTCTTTCAAATCTTGAATCTACAGATTCATCAGACATAAGTAACTTCATCATTGTTCCAATTACAAATAACGGTAAACCTATGATGTATTTTTTTATTCCCGATAGACCATAAGATTTACTTAACCCCGAAAAATTCTGCCCACTTACAAACAAAATATCTCTTGTTATTCTTATCCTTCTTATCATTATCTCGAATAACTTTGATGTGTATCTTCTTTCTGTTGTGGAATCCAAATCATTTACAAGTAATGGAATTGCATCTTCCGGCAGGATAACTTCTGATGTAAACTTTCCAAACTTCTGAGCCACCTTGTATAGGTAACTGTCCTCAGAGTAGTTCAGGTCAGGGTAACCTCCTAATTCAATAAAAGTGCTCTTCAGGCCTATTGTACAGCCAATTGAAGAACCCGAAACTTTTTCTTTTGTTCCAAAATGTACTATTTTCCCTTGATGATCTTGTTCAAATTTTTCTATGTAGCCCTTAATTTTCAAATGAATTTCATCGGCATCTAGCATTATTATCACGGTTCCAGTAGAAGATTCTATAGCTATTTCCCGTCCTAAACCTCTGGAACAGCGCATTCTGATGGGATGAACATTTGGGTGCATTTCACTAAAATTTATTATTTCTTCATAAGTGCCGTCTTTAGACTGGCCATCTACTACAACGAGCTCGGATTCTTCATCTAAAAGATTCGCAATGGAGTTCAAAAATTCATTAATTGTGCTTTTAGTGTTGTATACTGTAGTACAATACGAATACTTCATCTCGCATTCCCCATGTTATATCGTAGATATGATCGATAATGTATATTTTACTTCTCAACTTTTTGGAAATTGGGCGTAAGTAAACATCTTTCCTTCGAATCCTCTGACTCCGAAGTTTCTGAATGGAGTTATGGCCCCCTCCCCATAATTTACTGTGTTGAATTCCTGTATTGCCGCAAGTTCTCCCATGAAGGGGTTCCCCAAATATTCGAAAACGTCGTCAAAATGGAATACCGTTCCATTTTGCAGCATTGGTTTTACCCAGTTCAGTACGGTTTTAGTAGAACTATACAGATCAACATCTATGTTCACGATGGAAGGAGGATGCAACCTCAGCTCCTCTCTTAAGGATTCTGTGAGCGAAGACTCATAAAAACCTTCCACGAATATTATCTTTGGTTTTCTACTTCTTAACGTATTATTAATCACAGTTTCTATACGCTTTCTCGACCCATTAAAAAGCCCATTTTTCCATGCCGGATTTGCTTCTTCTGGTGTTTGTTCCAAATTTGGGAGACCCTGAAAGGAATCGAAAAGTACAATATTAAAATCCTCAATATTCAAGTGTTTATAGGCGCAAATTCTTCTCAGTGCGATTAGATATTTTTTTAAGGATCTCCCATGACCTGTTCCAAATTCATAGTATGTGTGGTAATCAAAATTCCATGATTGATAATGTTTAGACGTAAGTTCTTTGAGGGTTTGGAAAGTCAGGTTTTCATATCTACCAAATAAAAGTGATCTCTTTAGAGTTTCAGATGCTGAAATCTCCCTTGAAATAACTTTAGAAATCAGCCCATTTCTAATTTTTGGGGTACTAATATACTGATTCTCTAATATTGTATTTGCATCAATCTTAGCTTCCATTATAACGATTATCATCGTATTAGTTTATAAACACTGTTTGGAGGCATTATTGTCACTGATTATGTAGGTAAGTATTACCCCTTGTCAAAGCTCCACTATATTTTTTCAATTGTTGATTAAAGATAGATTAAAGGCCTTCAACTCTTTTTATAAGAAACTCAACTCGCTCGCTTAATTCCGTGGAGATCATTGTTGTAAAAGTCTGTTCCCTGTCATAAGTGATAGTTAAATCTGAATAAATTCCAAGGTTCCTTGAGCCAACAAAGTCTAATGAACCTATTTCAAAGTCTTTTGCGGAGATATATTTTGGAAATACACAGTCGGAGAGCTTCATTCCTCTTGCCATGGCTGTCTGGCATTCTTCTGTATCAAATGCTCTGGACAAACCATTTGAAAGTATTATTTTTATAGAAGCCGCGCTGCATATGGGATAATCAAAGGTTCTAAGTTTTTCAATAAGCCTAGCTTCTAATTCTGAAGAGATGATTAGTGGTGATCTGCTCCAGCAGAATTTGGAACACTTTCCATCAATTTTAATCTAACATCGCCTCAACTTCTTTCTTCTCGAATCTTTGCCTGAATGCTAAATCACCCACAAACTTTCTCTTGAACTCCCTTGGAGGAAGATAATCAAGGGATGAATGCGGCCTGCATTCGTTGTAATCAGAGAATGCCTTCCCAATGGTAATTGATGCCTCTTGGAAGTCCCAGAATTCATTAGGCAAGTTATAGTCTGTCTTGATTGAGTTATCGGAGGACTCAATGTCTCCATTGTCCTCAGGAGTATGTTTCTATATGTATTCCAGCTTGATTCCCAATAGCCTCATGGCACTCCTGAACTCATTTGATATATACTAAGGGCCATTGTCTGTCCTCAGTACCAGGCCTTTGGGAATTGATCCGTTGAATGCCATGAGAACAGCATTCTCCACGGATCGCATGGCTTCCCTTGCCATGCAAGACCTGGAATAATGGTATCCCTGCCATTCCTTGGTGAAGCAGTCCTTTATGCACATCAGATAGGTCATTCCAGACCCTATTGGAATGTAAGTGATATCAGTTTCCCAGAGCTGATCTGGGGTATGTGGCTGAATATACTCCTGGTCTTTGTTCTCCCTCTGTGTTTTGATGCAGGGAGGATCAGATTGCTGTCCTAGAGTACCTTCCTGACAGTCTTCTGGTTCATCCTTGTACCTTGATTCCTCAGTACAGCCCATACTCTCCTATAGCCGTAGGCTGGCCTTTCTGCTGCAATGCCCTTGATCCTTGGCCTTGTGGAAGGATCAAGCCTCTGAATATGCCTCTCCATAGGTCTGTAATAATATCCGGAGAGTGATATTCCGGATATTCTTGAGATCTCCCTGAGAGGCATCTGTTCCTTCAGATCATCAAGAACCATCATTTTGCCTTCCCTTGAAGCCTTTTTTGTTTAAAAGCGTCTATGACCAGTGATTGAACGCGAAAGATCTTCTTGAGATTCTCGATCTCTTCATTTCTGGAATCGGAATTCTTTCTCTGAGCTAGTGCTGACTTGCCTCTCCGAATGAACTGCTCCCTCCGCTTGCTAAATTGAACAGGATATGTGCCGTGCCTCCGGCATATTTCAGTCTGTGTCACGTTCTCGGAGAGGGATTCCATAACTATTTGGAACTTCTCTTCCGCCGAATATTTGGACTTCATGAAGAGCTCTCAGCGATCTGGAAAACCACTTTTCGCATGTTCTTTATGTATCTGTTCGTACTTTTAATATTAACATCATGATGTTCCAGTTCTGTGATGGTTCGGGTCAATTTAAAATAAGTTTTTGAAACGTGGATCAACCTTAGCGAATTGAATGAAAGTCTTCACCCAGAGTTCCTTGGTGCCTATGTCATATCTGGTTCCATTTATTTCATAACCAAGAAGTTTTCCCTTTGCAGCAAGAATTCTAAGTGCATCAGTGAGTTGGTACTCATCATTTTTGCCAGGTTTCAACTCTCTCAGGATATCATAAATTTCACTGTTGAGAAGATAGGTTCCAGTAATTCCCATGTTGCTTGGTGCATTTTCAGGGTCCGGTTTTTCAACCAAATCTTCAATGGTCCATGAGGAATTAGACATTTTCTTACCCGATATAATCCCATAATCCCGGATCTTTTCTCTCTCTACCCTTTCAACCATCAGTATTTGCTTCCCTGTCTCTTCATAAGCTTTTAGAATTTCAGACGAGGTTGTTTTATTTCCATTGGACCTGTAGATTGTGTCACCAAGTAGTACAAGAAATGGGTCTTCACCAGTAAACTTCTCAGCGTATTTTAACGAGTCCCCTAGGCCTTTGGTTTCCCTTTGCCTCACAAAATAAATTTCTGGGAAGGAATCTATTTCAAAACCGTTAAGCTGAGAGTCCAGGGGATGCCTGGCAAAATAGTCTATGATTGAATCTTTTCCATGACCAACGATAATCAAAATTTCATCAAGGCCGGACAAAATAGCTTCTTCTACTACATATTGGATAACGGGTTTGTCGAGAATAGGTAGCATTTCTTTAGGCTGTGTTCTGGTCAGGGGATAGAAGCGAGTGCCGGCTCCAGCTGCAGGAATTATTGCTTTTCTAATTTTACTCTTTATACTTACCAACTCCAATATACAACTTAACTTCATTGGTTGAAACTATTCTTCTTGCATCTACTACTATCCCTTTGTAATTCTTCAGCATTGATGCGAACTGGGGCCACTCAGTTGATACTATGGCAAGTTCAGATTCATTGAGGCAGTCATTGAGGTCAGTGCACGCATCTGAAAACCTGTCCACAGTTATAATTGGGTCATACGCCTTAACTATGGCCCCAGTGCTTTTCAATGCATTGAACAATTTAACTGACTTTGAATCCCGCAAATCGTCAGTGTCCTCCTTGAAGCTCAGACCCAAAACGCAAACTTTCTTACCCCTTAGGTCGCCGCCCAGTACCCGTTTGCAAATGGAAACAACCCGTTCCTCTCTTTCAAGGTTTACCCTCATTGCGCTTTCAACGATAGAAGCCTCCTCCCCAAGATCTCTTGCAAAGCTTGCTAGTGCTTCTGTATCTTTCGGAAAACATGAACCGCCAAAGCCGATGCCTGCCCTAAGAAAGTCTTTCCCAATCCTTGGGTCCAGCCCCATGCCAAGGGCAACAGTTGTAACATCTGCATTGGGTATTTTCTCGCATAGATTTGCAATTTCATTAATAAATGAAATTTTGGTAGCTAGAAATGCATTGCTTGCATATTTTATCAATTCTGCATTTTCATTGGTGGTTTCAACAAATGGTGCATTTACAAACCACCATATTTTCTTCATTAAGCTGTAGAAAGATTTTTTCCTGGTTCCTACCACCACTCTGTCTGGAGAAAGTGTATCTTTGACTGCTGTGCCTTCCCGTGTGAACTCAGGATTGGATATTACCTCCAACCCTGTCAGTCTCATTAAGCTTTCAGCTGTGCCTGGTATTACAGTGCTCTTTATTATTAGGGTCGTGTCGGGAGAAGCCTTTGAAACAGAAATGCAAGCTTCCTTCACATAATCGAGGTTTATCCTGCCATCTACACTTGGTGTGGGAACACAAATGAATACTGCTTCACTTCCTTCCAGTTCTTTGAAGTCAGTTGTAAATTTAATATTTCCAATATTTTCCTTAAGGAGTTCCGATAGCCCTGGTTCAAATATAGGAAGGCTTCCACTGTTGTATCTAGAAATTCTTTTTTCGTCTATGTCTACCCCGACAACTTTATGATCTTTACTTCCAAGCACTGCAGCTGTTACTGATCCAATATAACCCAAACCTATAACTCCAATTTTCATTGGTTTTCCACTCTTCTCTTTTTAAACCAGTTTATTGTCTCGTTCAACCCTTCCTTTAACTGGTACTTGGGAGTCCAATTTAGCACTTTTTTAGCGAGGCTGTTTTGGGCAGCCCTCCTAGTAGGATCGTCCTCTCTTCCGGGGAGATATGTCAAAATTGAATCACTCTCCGTAAAGCTGCATATTTGCTTCGCCAAGTCCAGGATAGTGATTTGGTCTTCGGAACCTATATTAAGAACCCTTTCCACAGGGTCTGAAATGGTCAGGAATTTCCAGGTTGCATCGAGCCAATCCTTTACGAACAGGAAGGATCTGGTTTGGGATCCATCTCCGTGGATAGTAATTGGTGAATTTTCCAGAGCCTGTGTAATAAACCTTGGTATTACTCGCCCATAAAACCCGTCTTCCCTAATCCTTGGACCATATACATTAAAAGGCCTTTGAATTCTCACGTCCAGGGAAAATTCTCGCTGGTATGCTATGGAGAGTGCCTCAGAGAATCTTTTTCCTTCGTCGTAACAACTCCTGATGCCATTGGGATTAACGTTCCCATAGTAGGTTTCTGGAGTGGGAATAATGGAAGCCTCACCGTAAACTTCAGAGGATGATGTATACATAAAAATGCCATTTGAGGACTTGGCAATATCCAGCATTACCTTGGTGCCAAAGGAATTAGATGATATTGTGTGTACAGGATTTGTAGTATAGTCTTCCGGCGATGGCCTCGCGGCAAGATGTACGACAAAGTCAAATTTTTTGTCGGCCTGGTAATCTTCAATCCGCTTCCTTGTCAATTCTACTTCATTTGGAACGTTGACATCCTTTGAGGTTGAAAAATCATCAACAATTGTTACTTGCATCCCGTTCTCCAAAGCTTTCTCTGCAAGAAAGGTGCCAAGGAATCCGTTGCCGCCAGATATGAGCATTCTTTCCATTAATCGTATATCCATTCATTTATTATATTCTGTTCTTTTTCCTGTTTATCCCCATTTTTACAGAGTTGAATTATTTAAAGTAAAACGAATTGAATCAGGCGGTTTTATTGTCGCATTGTTATAATTTAAAGCAAGCCAACATCCTGGCACATTTCTTTGATGCCTTCCTTCAGTGAGTATTTTGGCATCCAGGGAAGGTTTGAGAAGGTCTTTTCCATATTTGCCTTTGTGAAGTTTTGATAGTTCTTAAAAGGATTATCCTGGTATTCCGGGATAATTTCACGATTTAAAAGCTGTGAAATTACATTCAAGATTCTATTGAAAGAGTATGATTCCCCTGTTCCGAAATTATAACTCTGCCCGGAGATTCCCTTTTCCATGGCAATTTTTGCCCCCTCAGCAAGATCCTTAACGTAAATGAAGTCCCGGCTCTGGCTCCCATTTCCGAAAATAATGGGCTTTTGCTGCTTTAAAATAGAATCGAGAAATTTGCTTATGACACTGGAGTACATCCCCTTTGTATTTTCCCCTATGCCATATGTGTTGAAAAATCTGAGAGACACAACTTCAAGCTCTTTTCTAAGGTTGAAATACCGTCCAAGGTATTCATCAAATAACTTTGTAGTGGCGTACATATTTTCATGGCCGAAGATTTCCATGGACTCATTACCCGGAACTGTTATATTTCCGTAAACCGCAGATGATGAAGCCAGCACGACCCTCTTTACATTATTACCCGATGCGGCTTTGAGGATATTCAGGGTACCGAGAACATTTGTTTTGAAACCTGAAATGAGGTCCGTTTCAAATTGGGGAGGCGAAGTAGTAGCGGCCATATGAAAAACACCGTGAACCCCTTTCATCGCTTCATTTAGTGCTTCAATTTCTAGAATGGAAACTTTGTGATCTGGATTGCCTTCTATATCAAGAGTTTCAACTTCATGTTGGTCTTCAATAAGGGACTGCTTTATATTTCTGCCAATAAATCCCTCTCCGCCCGTGATTAAGAACTTCATCTACTACCCCTGATGGAAATTACTGCTAAAATGTTTCTCTGCCAATTACAGCATGCGAGAATTTGTTAATCTTTCACCCTTGCATCTTTGTAAATTCTTTACATTGTGCGCAGTCTTCATTGCTCCTCAAGAACAGAAATTGTATGGACATTTGCAGTGTGTTTCATTCTAAAGGTTCCTATGACCTATTTACGTTCATCTGTCATTTTTATGAGAGTTCGTTGAATTCCGGCTGCGAAATAATTATTAAAAGAAGTGCATTTTCGATTAACTGACACATAATGGAACTGCATTACAATTCCAATGTGATTAAGACGGGTATGGAGATTTGGCTAAATACAGAAGCGTATTAGAGGCTTTACAGATATACATTGGGGAAATAAAGACTGACTATAATTTAACAAGACTTGGCTTGATATTTCTCTCAACGCTTCTAATCCTTGGTTCAACTTCAGTGTGGAACTCTTTGGGGTATCTTACACCCTACGCCTGGTTTCTTGAATGGTCTGATGTTGGGCTCTCCTTTATTCTGATTTATATAGCTTTAAGTCTCAAGAAAATAAATAACTTGTTATATTTGAATTCCCTCGCTGCAGTTTCTTTGGTGTTCGCTATTTTATCATATTTCCCTGTTTTTACGGTAAATATGCAGGGAACAGTCTCCAAAGCAGTTTTTATGATTTACCTTGTACCAATCCCTGCTGGTCTTATCCTGCTTTTTACACTGACGAAACAGAAAATCAACTATAGATTTGTCTCAATCTTTCTGTTGTTTTCCATTATTTTCACAATTGGGTTCATTGCATACAGCTTCTATGCTGTAAACCCTAAATTTCCCACAGACGAGTCTCTCTTCGATCTCTATTCTGCCCATCTGTTTCTTCATGGATTGAACCCATACGACCCAAACCTTATGAGGAATTCATTTGAATTCTATAATTTTCCAATAAATTTCAACTCACCCATAACACCTTTGACCACAGGAGGGATAGTGAATACCATGACCTATCCCGCGCTGTCTTTTCTGTTGTTTATCCCGGCCGCACTGTTTGGTTTGAACATGTCTCTGATGGTTCTACCTTTCTTTGCTGTTCCGATTGTGATAGTTTGGTACAAAGCCTGGAAAACAGGAGACTATCGCACTTCCTCTCTCGTTACGCTTCCGTTTATTCTGATGTTACTATACGCTTATCAGGCAGGTTCAGCTTATACCGATGTTTTTTGGGCCTCTTTTCTAATGCTTTCATACGTACTCCTTCCCAAAATGAAAACTTCTGGTATTTTTTTCGGCCTGTCGCTTTCAGTGAAGCAGTTTCCTGCCATAATTCTCCCTTTTTTTGATCTACTTTATTTACAGGGAATATGGGAAGTCAAAGTTATCCTTGTGGACAGCAATGTTTCTTCTGACGTTTGTTCTAGTGAATGGGTATTTCTTTATAGTTGGTCCCGGGGTATTTCGTCAAGGGCATACTGGCCAATGAGATTGCGCCACTGATTGGCATAGGATACGGGCCATCTCAATTGTCATTTCTTGGGATTTTGCCTATTGGAAGTACAGTTTTCACTATTTTGATGATTTCAACTTTTACTTTGTGCATTTTTATTTACATTTTTAACTATGAAAGGGCGAAATATGCACTCTTTGCTTTCCCCATAATAATTTTTCTCTTTAACAATAGGGTCTTTGCCCAATATTTCTACTACTGGATATTCATTTCTCTGTTACCTGCCATAGACATTATTTCTCGCCCTACAGTTAAAGAAGAATCTTCAGTTAGGACAACAAAGAAGATTCTGAATAAAGTTCCATATAAGAAAGTCGCAGTTGCATTCATTGCCCTTCTAATTTCTGCTTCAGGTATTGCAATATTTCACGAGGTGTCCCTATCACAACAGGATAGGATTATCATACAGGATGTTAAAGCCAAGGGCTATAATTCATCAGGTTTTGTTAATTCCATGATGGTTGAACTGACATATGCTGGCAACAACCTAAGTTCAGCCCCTCTTAATTTTAGAATAATCGAAGCGGGGCCAGTATCCAACGGAAACGGGCTTCTCTGGGTCAACAATCTCAATGAAATAAGCAATTCAAATTCGCATTAATACCTTAACTTGACACCGGAATATCCTGAATTTGCCCTCAATCCAAACCTTGGATTTCGGATAATTGCCTACAACGGGAATTTACTAGGAAGCATGTATATTGTGAATATTACGGGTTAGGCCTAGTTTTATGATAAGGAGTCAGACGAAATGATTTTGCATTTGAGCCTAAGCGAAAACCCGTTGAAGACGAAATTGGACAATGGCAACCAAAAGAATACTATAAATCATTAAAGTATACCCTACTGAAAATGGAAGGAACTGAAAGACGATCAGGGTCAATAGGCCTGGATGCAATTTTTCAATACACAGGAACAGGCGTACAGTTCTTTTCTGGGATGATTTTCTACCTTATCATTGTCCGAATGTTCAGTACAAGCACAGTGGGGGCAATTGCGCTCTTCCTTGCCATTATAGGCCTTTTCCAGATAGTATTTTCATTTGGCCTAGGGACAGCCTCCCAGCATTTTACTTCCTACAGCATTGGAAAAGGCGATTATGCTTCTGCTGCAAGGGTGTTTTACAAGATTATTACCTACGGCTTCATAGTGTCAGCAGTGGGTTTCCTGGCTCTTCTCATCCTCAGCCCTGTGATCTCCATAATATTCCTGCATTCATCAAGCTATACCGGCCTGATCAGGCTTCTTAGCATCGTTCTTTTCGGAAACATCCTGTTTTCCATTCTGAATGGAACTATACTGGGTTTACAGAATTTCAGACTTTCTGCATTTATAAACATAATTATCTGGATTTTTTACTACTTTGGTTCCATATTCCTGGCACATTATATACATGATCTGGACTCACTCATCACGGGTTGGTCAATAGGAATATTCCTTGGAGTGATCATTGAACTCACATTGATTTTGAAGATCCTGTCAAAATTCAAGGGGCGCTCCAAACCCATTTCCAGCCAACTTCTTATGAAATATTCGCTTCCAGTGGTGCTAAGCGGGCTAATTGGATATGGGGCTGCTTATGCAGACAGGTTTGTGGTGGCTGGTTTGCTGAATCTCTCATCACTGGGAGTCTATAACTATGCCCTTCTGATTTCATCTTCCATTGGCTTTTTGGCAGCTCCCTTCAATAACATACTCATGCCGAAGTTCTCTGAACTCTTTGGACGAGGCGAGAGGAAGTCAATATCAAGTCACGTAAAGGCATCCACGATGTTGCTTTCTTCAGTATATGTGCCTGCTGCCCTTGGAATTTCTGCCCTGTCTCCCATAATTATTGAGCTGCTTGGCGGCAGTAGCTACACAAACGGTTCAATCCCGCTATCCATTGTGATGTTCTCTTCTGCACTATTCGTTTCAATGAACATCTTGACCCAGGCCGTTGCGTCAGTCAGGAAGACGCGGGTTTTCCTTTATTCAAGTGTTGCAGGCTTTTTTGCCAACATAGTCATATCATTCCTGCTGATTCCAAAGATCGGGCTGATTGGTGCGGCGATTGGATTTTCATCTGTATATGCATCAACATTCTTCGTGCTTTATTTCTTTGCAAGAAGGGAGAATGTTGTTTCCTTCGACTTATCAGGTACACTCAAAATATGGCTGGCTTCGGGAACTATGTTCGTCGCTGTCTCAGGCCTGATGTATAAATTCGGACAGAGTTTCATTTTATTGCCGGCCTATGTGCTGATTGGCATGGTCATCTATCTTGCACTTGCCAGGACTCTGAAGCTCTTCAGGAAAGAAAACAAGGAACTGGTGCTCTCTCTTTTCCCGGACAGGTTTGTACGCCTGCGAAGGGCCGTATCGCTCTTAATATTGCATTGATATTTCCGGTTCAAAAGTAAAGAAAATTGTAAACTCCCTGAACAGGTTTGATTATTCCTGCCTGAACAGCTCATATTCAGAGGAACTTGGGCTAGGAACATGCCTTCCCCTGACAACCTGGCGGAGGAACCTGTAATATTTTAATTCCTTTAGATATTTGACCATAAAGTCAATGCCACCGTTTGCGACTTTGGAATTTCCGTTTTTTCTTTCTTTGAAATCGAAGGGCACCTCTGCAACGGTGACAGTTCGTTTGCATGTAAGGATGTAAAGCGCAAGCTTATTGAAACCATCCATTTCTATGGAATATGGGACTATTCTGCGATTGACTATTAGAAAACCAGAAATCGGGTCCTTTATGGAATAAGTCCAGGGGAGCAGGGACTTGGCAAGCAGATTTGCACCTCTGCTGATGAGACCATGTTTTATTGTTCGTTCAGCGGTTCCGCCCTTCACGTACCTAGAACCAAGAACCATATCATAGCCCTCTTTGTATTTCTTAACCATTGAAGGAAGAACGCTGACTGGATGTTGAAGGTCTCCATCCATTATCAGTATGGCATTGTAAGAGGCTTGAGATATGCCATACAACTGGGCATTCACGGTGCCTCTCTTAACGAATCTCTCCTTAAGAATTATGTTCAACTGACCAGAATTTTCAGCATAGCCTGCAATGATCTCCTTTGTCTTGTCGGTGCTCCCATCATCAACGAATATTATCTCTTTTATCCCCATTGTAGGGTTTGCAATTGACGTTTGAAGGATGCCCTGAATCAGCCGATCGATATTTCCCTCTTCGTTCATCACAGGAATAACCAGGGATACTCCGTTAAACGCTTTAGAAGGATAATTGCTTAAATCCATTACGGTCCTTTGGCAGATCGAAATGCATTTATTATAGCTTTTGCATTGCCTTAAATTGGCTAATTTCGTATATATTAGTATTTCACTGCTTCACGGGATGAGGTACCATTTAATCTAGAGTCAATTTATCGAATACAAAGTATTTTATGAAACAATATGACCTAACGCTCTTTTTATCAAATATGGTGAAGCAATCAAGACAATTTGAAGTGTATTAAAATTTCCAGATAAATAAAGA
>JAKBQK010000213.1 GCA_021835265.1 Thermoplasmata archaeon | reverse complement strand
AATTCCCGATCACGACGCTGTACTATCTGTTATTAAGGCTTTGAACATTATTTACAAGTTAGGAATAAAAACAACTGTGCTTGAGGAAAGTGTGAAAAAGATACATGAGGAAATATCAAAGGTAGCCAGTGAATATAAAACTGCAACAGCTGATCAGGATTCTTTAACAGGCCCAGACTCAATATACAGGTGAAAATTTAAAAATGATAAAAGTTGCTATTAACGGGTATGGAACCATTGGTAGGAGAGTGGCAGATGCAGTCAGGGCTCAGAAAGATATGTCTGTGGCCGGTATAGTGAAAAGGAAGCCAGATTATGTGGCAAGGGAGGCATCAAGAAATTATCGTATATTCTCAAGTGATAAAGAATCATTGAAAGCCTTCTCACAATCAAGCATAGAAGCCGAAGGTACGATGGAGGAACTTCTGGATGATGTGGATATTGTTGTTGACGCAACTCCAGAGGGACAGGGAGAGAAAAATATACAGGTATACAAAACAGCAAGAAAAAAAGCCATATTTCAGGGAGGAGAATCAGCTGCACTTGTAGAAGCAAGCTTTAATGCCTATGGTAATTTTGTGGATTCATGGGGTAAGGATTACGTAAGGGTTGTTTCATGCAACACAACTGCAATGGCAAGGACAGTATCAGCATGCATGGAAAAGTTCGGAGTAAGAAAGGTAGAAGCGACTATAATAAGAAGGGCAACCGATCCAAATGATAGTAAGAAAGGACCCATTAATGCAATTGAGCCGTCTCTGGGTTTTCCATCTCACCATGGTCCAGATTTGAAGACAGTCCTGAAAATAGGAGAAGCCAATACAGTAGCAATAAAGGTACCAACAACACTCATGCATGTGCATGTGGTAAATCTAACCCTAGAAAAAAGTATTACACAGGATGACACTCTGGATCTGTTTAAGGAATATGGAAGAATAATAACAGTATCAGGGAAAGAAGGACTCATATCAACTGCCCAGTTGATGGATCTGGGGAAGGAAATGGGCAGAAAGAGGGGGGACTTATTCGAAATACCTGTTTGGAAGGAATCTATATTTGCGAACAATGATAATTTAAGATATATACAGGCAGTACATCAGGAGAGTGATGTAGTTCCAGAAAACGTTGATGCTATTAGATCAATGCTTCAGGAAAAGGATAAGGAAACATCCATAGAGGAAACAGATAGGGCAATTGAAATCAGGGGGAAAAATTAATGGAAAAAAATGAAAAGATGAAAAAAGAAGAAGATGTAAAGGACGAAGGCAAGAAACTGACAATAGAGGACATTCCAGGTGTAGGTGAAGCTACAGCAGAAAAACTCAGGGAAAATGGCCTTGATGATATAATGGCCATTGCGACTGCCTCACCCAAGGATGTTTCTGAGCTTACTGGAATTGGAGAAGGGTCAGTTGCAAAGATTATTTCAGCAGCAAGAAAAATCGCTGATATAGGAAACTTTGAAACAGGAGAAGAGATATTCCAGAAAAGAAAGGATGTTTTAAGACTAACAACTGGGAGCAACAATCTGGATTCACTGCTTGGGGGAGGCCTTGAAACTCAGTCAATTACAGAATTCTTTGGAGAATTTGGCTCAGGTAAGACTCAAATTATGCATCAGCTTGCTGTAAACTGCACCATGCCTGAGGAAAAAGGTGGATTCAATTCAGATGTCCTGATCATAGACACTGAAAATACATTCAGACCAGAAAGAATCATACAGATGTCCAAATACAGAGAACTAGACTCTGACGAGGTACTGAGAAGAATTCACGTTGCCAGGGCATATAATTCACATCATCAGATACTGCTTGGTGAAAAGGCCAGCGAAATGGCGAAGGAATACAACGCTAAGCTCCTGATCGTTGATTCACTAACATCACATTTTCGTTCAGAATATATGGGAAGGGGATCACTGTCGGAAAGGCAACAATTGCTCAACAGGCATATGCATGACCTGCTAAGATTTGGAACCCTCCAGAATGCAGTCATAGCAGTCACAAATCAGGTAGCCGCAAGACCGGATGTATTCTTTGGCGATCCAACAGCACCGATCGGCGGAAATATAGTAGGGCATACAGCAACATTCAGAATATACCTTAGAAAGGGAAAGGCCGGGAAGAGAATTGCAAGATTAATAGACTCCCCCTATCTGCCGGAGGGAGAAGCTGTTATTCAGGTATCAGAAGATGGTATAATAGATGGAACATAGGAGGGAAATGAACATGTGGGATTTGATAAACAATGCCTTCGGTAAATACCCTTCTCAGATGAAGATAATAAAATATCTGATGAACTACGGGTTTTCTGTGAATGAGAAATTTGATGGTGAGTACTCTCTATACAGTGGTAAGGTAGAGGTGAGACCCAGCTCTCTTGCAGAGGCGATAGATGTAGATAAAAGGGTTGTAATACAGGTCATAAAGAAAATAAGAGAGGATCCAAAGCTATTTGAATTCTTTAAAAAACTTAGGCCAATAGCGGATATGAGCAGTGCCAGTTCTAAGCTTCTGGATCTAGGGATAGTAGAAATAAGGGCGGAAGACCCCTCAAAGCCAGGAATAATAAGTTCGGTCATTAACCTAATTTCCAGCAGGGGTATTGGAATTAGGCAGGTAATGGTAAGCGATCCCATAATCAGTGATGAACCAGTTGCAAGAATAGTAACAGAAACCCCTATAACAACCGATCTCCTGAGTGAAATCAAGAAAATTAAGGGAATGGATTCCGTTGTAATGTTATGAGTGAGGTGATAATACGGCACTAATTGGAAAAAAAGGGCAAAAGGAACAGGATATTGATGATACTATAGAGTATCTGGATCTTCAGGACTACAGATTTGACACTTCTCAGGAAGGTGGAAGCCTGAAGTCTATAAAGGTGGTTGATGTTGAAAGAGCTGATCATGTATCAAGAGCAGCTAAACTTGCCTACCAGAAAAATATTGTAATAATTGATATAAGTAACGCAAATAAGGATCCAAATAACACAAATCAGATTGACGTATCCATAAGGAAGCTTGTAAAAGACATCAATGGTGATTTTGGAAAACTTGGCGAGTTCTATTACATAATAACGCCATCGGATGTATTCCTTGATAAGAAAAAGGTAAGGGACGATTACATCTAAGTCTTGAATTGGTAAGAGCGTTTTTTATCAATAGATAAAACCTTACTTCAATCTGCTTCCTTTAGTAACAAAATATTTTAGAAAATGAAGAAAAATTCACTTCTTCAGAAAATCACTGGCGATTCTCCAAGCCAATAAAAATTGCGAGTTTCCTTAACAGGAATATTATGATCTGCATTATCAATGCAACAGAGGAAAATACGAAAGCTATGTAAGACATTGATCCTTCCCACTGAATCGCCGACCCAAAAGCTGTGAGGTCAGCAGGCGTGATCGATGCTAATATATCCAGATACAGCAGGTAAAACAACACTACGGCCAAAACATTAATTAAAAGACCTAAATACACCTTGTTTAACTTAAATCTTGCCATGAACTCTACTTAATGAAAATGTACATCTTATATTTTTCCATTAGCCATGTAAAACAACGTAATAACCAAGTATTTAGAATTACATTCGGTAGTATTGCAATAAAATGATTATCATATGGGGGATGATGATTTATTTCTGAATTCTAAAAAAACTGGATGCATAATATACAAGAAAATAATCTGGCAAATTCAAATAAAAAATATTGCAACTCTGATCATTAATTTCTAATCAAGCAATCATTTCCTTAGATTATGAAC
>JAKBQK010000483.1 GCA_021835265.1 Thermoplasmata archaeon | reverse complement strand
ATAATGTGGTATGAGTATATTATCAGTCAACTTGTTTTTTTCAATAATGAATCCAAATTTACTGTAAGGTAATGAGCCTGCCTTTTTATATTTTTGATAGTTGTTGATTATAGCTGGTATATCATCATCTATAATTTTTTCTCCATTTTTATCTAGTTTTGGCTTGCCTATTTTATCTGTTACATATAATGTTTTCCCGTCTTTGTCGTGTCCGATCTTAGTTGCAATCGCCATAAAAATTTCATAATTTGGCATTGGCTTCTTTTTTTCCAGAAAAAGAACTGTAGTTTTTGCATGCGCCTCTGGAAGGAAGGTTTCCTGGGCTAGACTAATTGAGGCAATTATTTGTGTGTTATCAAATAAGTATTTTAAAATATAAGACTCTGAAGGATTTCCAAAGATACCTTCGGGTAGGATTATAGCCATCCTACCATTTGGTTTCAATAGCTGTAGGCATCTTTCTATAAATAAAACCTGAGGAGGCTTAGATTTATCTAAAGAGAGAGTTTTCTCCCATTCATTGTTACTTTTACTATTTTTCCATTTATAACCTAAGTCATATTGCTTTAATGTTTTAGGGCTATCAATTTTGATTTTACTTCCAAATGGTGGATTAGTAAGAACAACATCATATTGATTTAAGCTAATGGTTCCTGCCGTTTTTCCGGACCAATCCTGAGGATCGAGCAAAGAGTTTTCACAAAAGATTTTTCCCCGCCCATCTCCTACTATAGCCATATATGCTTTACTTACTTTGGTTAGAAACCCATCTTTATCTATACCACTAATGGCCTTAGTAGCAGTGTCTTTCTTTTGTCGCATTATTTCTGATGGATCCCATCCAAATTTTACCCCATTTTCCTCTACCTCTTTCCATAGATGCTGAAGTGCAACTATCAAAAAACCTCCTGAACCGCATGCAGGGTCTATTATTTTTTCATTGGCTTTAGGATCGAGTATTTCCACTGCTAATTTTACGATGTTCCTAGGTGTAAAAAATTGTCCTTCTGAACCACGCAGGGCTGGACCTATAAAAACTTCAAATGCATCCCCAATAGCATCTCTTTCAGCTTCTATAATTGAATACTTTTGTAATTCTCCCACAACATAAACAATTGAATCTGGATCCAGTTTAATTGTATCTGATGGTTCAAATACATCTTCATACTCTTTTTTTACCTTGTTAAATATTGAGACGATTCTATTCTTTACATCAGATGCTCGCTCTTCGGCCCCAGCTCTGAATTCTACTTTATCGTCGGGTTTGGTGTGTATTTCATCATATATTTTACAAAATAACAGGTTTATGATTTGTTGAGCAAAATCTAAATCGTTTGTAATTCCAATAGCATTTCCGGCCAGGTAGTTTCTGATATCCTCAAATTTAATTTTTAAAGCAGAAGGTTTCTCAAGTTGACTTCTATTATATTGCCCTATATCTTGTATTCTTTCATTAGATTTCGGTATATCCGGTATTTCTTTCCATTCCCATAATCCAGTTTTTTGATTCTGGATCTTGTGCAAATATAAATGTTCTTTACCATTATACCAAATACCAAACTCTACAGATGGAACCAAATTCAAATAGATATTCAACTGGGAAAGTCCGTCCTTTCTAGTAGGTTGTTTACATTCTACTATCATGTAAACATTATCATAGGTTTTTTGATTGTTTCTGAACACAGCTATATCCACTGGGTACTTTTCTATACCTGAAGGAGAGACCTTCACTCTAAACTGAGGTCTAGTTTGTATTTGCTCCTTGTTATATTTCCAGTCTTCTACTAACTGTTTCGAAAAAGTGTTTACCACCACTTGTTCTTTTTTTCCAGTTTTAACTTTACTCCCAGTTATATAATCATAGATTATTTCTTCTTTTGACCCTTCACTTGGCTGTAATTCATCTTCTATCATTATTTTCACTCCTTGTTATCAAACTAATTTTTTTGATTTTGTATGATTTATTTCCTGAATTTATTTTCATTCATTCCTCTCCTTAGTTTTATTTTACATCGTAATGTTCTTACTCTCTTTAATCTTTTTTTTTGCTACTTTCTTACTTAAGATTTACTAACCTTAAGTTTTTAGTTTTTCAAGATGAGTCTAGAGTTTTTGAGACATTATACGTTTATACTTGATTGATAGTAATTTTAGTACCAACGATTTGCACGCATATTGATATTAGGGTTTTCAATAGTCTTGCAGCCCTGTAAAATGAACAGATCGCCATCATTTATTAACTGTGCTACTATACTATTAAAGTATATTAAAATGGCGAATGACAATGAGGATTTCCGGACTTCCTGTTTCCAAAAACTATAAGAAATGTTGACCATATAAAAATATACCTGAGTTTTAATCAATGTAGCGAACTGTGTTCAAATTAAAATGTAATGTGAATACCACTGAAATGATTTGCTTAGCAGGATGATGTTAATATTTAAAAATTCACCATAGAAGGTTATTAAATTGACTTTTTAAGGGAAAGAGAGTGTTATTATCTCAATTCTATCCAAATTCTAAAAATCAAGATGGAATACAACTCAGGAAGAAAGGATCAGTTCGATGTGGATTATGCCATATTTAAGAAGTGCTCAGAAGATGCACAAACAAAGGAGGAACTCGTAGCAATGTTAGAAGAGAAATATAATTACGTGATATCTAGGATAGCAAATGAGAATGCGAAAGAGCTGCTTGAGGAAATGCAGTTATTATAGGTTGAAATTGAGAATATATATAAATAAGTATTAAAATGAAAAAGATAAAGTCTAAGTTTACATCTATATACATGGTGATAAAATGGGATTTAAATTAAATTTAATCCTCTCAGTTGGAGTATCTTTACCGATTTTTATTGCCTCAATGATCGTAGCATTTTTAACAAAAGAAATTTCACTAATAGCAGTTTTTACTATTTTAACCGCACTATCTATAGTGATTAATGTGTATTTTACAAAATTCATAAATGATAAGAAAGAATTCAATCCAAAATTATTCAAAGTTGAATTGACGGAAAAGGATGGAGCTTCAGAGATGTGGCCCTTGATCCTGACAATTGTTATTACAGTTTTAACGGTAACGACTTTAGCCATTCCAGGAGTTTCTTCTTCGTACCTTAGTGAGCTAATTGTGTTACTTCTAATATCTATCTTCAGTATTCTATCCCTAACTATTTTTCAGAGAGAGAGATTAATCTATCAAATGATTGCAGTTCGAATTAAATTCCCTTTCCTCTTTAAAGCGAAAACAAGCGATGGTGCACAGATTTTAATTATTTCAAGAGAAAAAGTACAATCAAATATACAATTTAAAGCATACTTCATAATCGATGATTTCTTCCTTTATGGATATCGTACCTATTCTAATTAAATAAAGTGATTTAAGTGAGTTCAAACCTTCTCCTTTTCACGAGCAAGGTATTTTTCTTTGAATAGTTCGTCTCTCACAGCCTGCCCGTTTAATAATGAGAGGATGTCCTTAAGGTTTGAATTCTTTACCGAGATCTTTCCTTTGGAAAATGATATCCCCAGGTTATACGATTTTGCTATAGGCTCAAGGTTAATATTTGCCTTTACTATTCTATCCACATAACCGGCACAAGCAGAAGCCAGGCGCTTATAATCTCTTATATGCGGGGCAGTCTCATCAATCACATATTGAACATCGTCCACTATGCTGGCCAAACTGGTTTTTGCACTATCTATAAATTTTGTAAAAGCTGCCCCATAATCAAACAGGGAAAGAAAATTATTGACTTCCAAAAT
>JAKBQK010000117.1 GCA_021835265.1 Thermoplasmata archaeon | reverse complement strand
AGTGATCAATTTAACCAGAAATAAAATCGAAAAGAATATCACAGTGGGCTGCGGCCCTGTTGACATGCTGCTTGATCCAAATGCGTCAACCCTCTATGTTGCAAATTATTGCCACAACAGTTTGTCCGTAATCAACACCACATCAAACAATATAAGTTGCACAGTCTCCGTGGGGGCTAGACCCGTCGACATTGCACTGGCACAAAACAATAGGTTACTGGTCTTAAACAAATTTTCAGATTCAGTTTCTATAATAAACACAACAGGCAATGATGTTATGAAAACAGTAAACGTTGGAAGTTCTCCGAGGGAATTGTTCTATGATAAGGATAATGGAATCACATTTATAACGAACGAGCTTTCAAACACCGTATCCGCAATAAACGCTTCAAGTTGCGAATTAGTGAAAAACTTCCCGGTTGGAACACATCCTAAAAATCTCTTCTTGAATCCACAGAATAACCTATTATATGTTGCAAATGCGTGTTCCAATACAATATCGGTAATTGACGCAACCACTCTTGCTTTGGTTGCAAACATAAGCGTCGGTACAGACCCATCTCATTTTTCATTCGATCAAATAAACGGTAATTTATATGTCCTCAATCAACTTTCAGACTCACTTTCTGTAATCTCTTTCAATCCTTCACAGACAATTCCTTATGAAGTTGAGTTCAGGGAGGCAGGTCTACCGATGAATGTTGAATGGTATGTTGATTTGAATGGTTCTTTAAGGTCATCCAATGACAACACGATTACTTTTGTAGAATCCAATGGGTCTTATTCTGTCATTATACCAGCCATAAATGGGTATATTATTCAGCATGCATCAAAATTGGTAATCAATGGCACTTGGCGGACGATCGTAATAACATATACGCCAGTATCAGACTTATACATATTATTAGGCACCGTTATCCTGGTTCTGCTCTTAGCAGCAGTCGTTTTCTACCGGATAAAGAGGTCCAGTAGGTACAAATGAGCTTTTCTATACATTTGCTTTAACCTCATAGAGGACATAGGAATCAAATGTACCAACATACATGTAGTATAAAGCTGGAAATGTTATCAAATAGCCATCAATTGTCGTATTGAGGTAAATATTCTGTATAACAATATATTTGATATCATATTTTGAGAGGTTGGAAAGAGCAGCTCTTGAAGTTGAATTCAGTATAACAGAAAGGGCCGCATTTCGCTCCTCGATCTCAACAGATCCGACTATGAAACCAGAATATATTATCACCCTAGCACCTGTTTCAGCAGACAGATAATTGCCAATGCTCGGCGCAATTACAGTTGAATTGTTAAAATGGTCTTCCCCGTATGTTATAAGCGACTGGCTATAAGCAAAATCTCCTGAATTATAGTAGGATACAGTGTGATTTGCCAGTATCATCTGAGTTGGTGCAGCCGCCACTATAAAGATTGAGATAATTGTTAAAACATATTTCTTCTTGCTCAGCCATGTCTTTTTATAAATACCGGATTTAGATATTAAATTCAGATTTTTCAAAACGATTATCATTAACATTGTGTAGGAATAAAGGATTATTCTGCCTGTAATAGTCAAATCTACCGGTATGAAAGCCAGACCTGCCAGGCTGCATATGAGTGCGATGGAAAACGTATCAAGAGGCTCTATTTTTCTTAATGTTATTGCTGCATATAGTTCCAGCATGGCAACAAATATGACGGGCATCATAAATGGAACCGCCTGGAATATCACGGTTTTCGTCACTACTGGATTGAATATGCCTGTCCCCGAAGAAGTCGGAACCGTTATCGCGCTTATTACAAACCTGATTTTTGGGAGCCACCAGTATAACCCTGCCGCCCCTCCTGCTGCAAGTACACAGAAAGATGATATTGCGGGTTTGAAATCCTTTTTTACAATGTCAAATACAAGAATGCCAACCAGGCATAATTCGGAGAAAAAATAGGTCAGATCATGCGTGAATGCTATCAATGCTATAAGAACTATTGAATAAAATGTCCAGGATATTCCGGTTCCTCTTCGCTCCAAAGTAATCAGTAGCAAAACGAGAAAGAAAGTGGATATGATATCCGGATAACCCCCCCATGAAAGTGCATAAATCGATACATCAAAAAATATTAACATGAAGGCAGAAAATATGCTTTCAACTGCATTCTGGTATTTCTTAAGATATAGAAAAAGTACCACTGTCTGCATAGCACTTGTAAATATGGTCAGGTATAGGAGTTCATTTAACCAAAGGCTGCCATTTACAGGTATCAGGAAAGACAGAGCCTGGTTTAAATAATATATGAAAAGAAAAATTGCAGGTGGATAAATGTAAAGGCTACCAGGATAGTAAACCTCATTAAGATCAGGAACCAGTCCTTTATTCAGATAGATTTCCCTTTCAAAGGTCGCGAATTCACCAGCGTCGCCAGTCGGAACTTTAGTTCCATAAAAAATAGCTGCTCTTATGATTAAAGCTATTATAAAAATAGATACCGGAACAATTAAGTTTCTGAATTTTACCATGAAGACAATAGTGTTTTGGAAAGTTTTTCGGTTATAACTTCCCAGTCATACCTTCTGGAGAATTCCTTTGCATTCATGCTGAGGCGCTTCCATGCCATTTCATCGGTATAGAGTGCCTTGATCTTGTTAAGCATATCATCAAAACCACTTGCTACAAGGCCATTTTCACCGTCTCTTATAATCTCATTTGCAGCCATATTATATGGCCCTCCTATTGTAGTAACCGGAACGGAAGCTGCCATCGCCTCAAGTGAAGCAATAGAAAACCCCTCCCGATAGCTTGGCATAACAAAGATCCAGGACTTAGCCAAATGATCTATCATTTCATCTCTGCCTAGATTTCCAAGAAAATTAATATTGTTTGCATCCCTGGCAAGATTGTGTACCTGGTTTTCAAGGCTACCGCTTCCTATTACTTCCAAATTGAATTCTGGAAAGTTTTTCACCTTCTTTATAAGCTGGTCTATCCTCTTATGAGGTTCCAGGCGACCAATATAAATCAACTTACCCCATTCCTTGCCACACTGTTTTTGGTAGTCGTAAGAATTTATGCCGTTTTCAACCACTGAAACATTTGATATATTGTAGTTATTCCTGACCATTGACGCAACACTGTTCGACACTGCAATATTATTCGTAAAACTTTTAGCGACCTTATTTTCCCACCCTGCTGCTATTCTCCAGAGCAGGCCTCTCTGATTATAATATCTGCCAAGGACCTCATGCCAGGTGAAGAACTTTGTCTTGTTATACGGTAAAGCGTCGGCACCCTTAATGGCTGGTAAAAGGGGGAACTCGTCAAATACAAACATGTCCTCCTGGGAATCATGCTTCAACCTGTTTTTAATCCTATAGCTGAATTCCCTGACCCCCATATACTTCCTTGATCCTCTTTTAAAATACTGGGATTCATTCAAATCCGTGATGTATTCCATGTCTATGCCAGGCACTTCAACCTTTTCTGGAAAAGGATTTGTAAGCACTTTTACGGAAAAACCCTTCCTGGATAATCTGGTTAGTGTTTCAAACGCCCTGATCTCTGCGCCCCCCTGATGGGGGTAAAAGGATTCATTAATCGAAACTACGCTGGGAAGATCCATTTTATTAAAGCCACCAATGGGGGGTAATCGTTTTCTCTTATAAGACATATATCGTTTCCCCGAGTGTGGGACACTATTCTAAGGTCTGCCCATATTGAACATATTGTGCCATACGCCGGTGCAGAACAGTGCGTTATCTATCCTGTCATCTCTCCTCTGTGCCACATTCCATCCAAGCATCTTCTT
>JAKBQK010000461.1 GCA_021835265.1 Thermoplasmata archaeon | reverse complement strand
GAGCCGGTTAAAACTATATTTAAAACGGCTAAAAAACCATTCATTGAGAGATCTTCAGTTCTTGAGATAAAATTTCCTGCGGCATTGTTTATGAGGCCTGAAATTTCATGCTCATTCATCATTTTGTTTACAATCTCCTTTATCTTATCATAATCCCTTATATCTGATGAATAAGTAAAGCATTCAATACCCTTTTCCTTAAGCGAATTTCTTGCTTTATCCAGTTTTTCCTGATCCCTGCTGATTATATGGATGAGTGCGCCATATGAACCAAGTGTATTGGCCATCTGGAGGCCCAGTCCTGATCCACCGCCTGTAATAATTATACCTTTACCGGAAAACGGTTTTCCATTAAGCATAAGAGTTCATCCCCACATATATCATTAATTTTAAGGTATAATAACACAGATCATATTTTTAATGTTAACAGATTTTTGTGAATAAAAAATTAATAAGAACACCTTAGAATGAATGCTCCGATAACAATTGTCACTTAATCTCCTAATAATTACAATTTAAATTTGTCAAAATTACAAAACGATTACAATTAAAATAAAAAATAGTCTTTTAGATTTCTTTGTCTTAAAAGAGTGATTCTTCGAATATTTTAATTTTAAATATTCTATGCGTTTATCTTTTTAATATTTTATATTCTATTCCCAAGGATCGTCCCATCTCCCCTTCTATATCGTCCCTGTCACCAATGATTATAGATTTCTTTATATCTATATTTAGCTCCTTAGCTGCCTTAAAAATCAGTTCTAAGGCTGGTTTCCTACAATTACAGTTCTCTTCTGGCCTATGAGGACAGAAGTATGTTCCCGTCACTGATATTCCCTTTTCTTCAAGTCTTCTCAGAAGCTCATTATGAAATTCTTGAAACTGTGAAAGCGTGAAATATCCCCTTCCAATGCCAGATTGATTAGTAATAATTACAATAATATAATTATTTTTTTGATATTCATTCATGATACCAATAATATCTGGATATATCTCCAACTGTGAAATATCATTGCAATAAGGACAATCCTTATTTATGGTTCCATCTCTATCAATGAACAATGCTTTTTTCATTTATACTGCCCCATCATAGTCTGGCCCCTTATAAATCAAAACGAAAACAACCCAGTATAAATTCTTTATATATAATAAACATATTATTACGGAAGAGTATTTAGCAGTATGAATTTAGATGAAGTAAGAACTTATCTTGAAGAGGGTTCAAAAATCAGGATTTCCTTAGACATTAACAAAATACTGAATCTAGGAGTTGAAATTCTAAAATGTTTCAAGAACGGTAACAAGATCATACTATTCGGTAACGGAGGAAGTGCTGCTGATGCACAGCATATTGCCGCTGAATTTGTTGGAAGATTTGAGAAAGAGAGGAGATCTCTCCCTGCCATGGTTCTTCATGGAAATACTTCATCTTTAACCGCAATTGGAAATGATTATGGTTTTGATGAGGTATATTCAAGACAAATTATGGCCTTTGCAGGAAAAGGTGATGTTATTATCGCGTTAAGCACGAGTGGCAATTCTACAAATGTGTTGAGGGGAGTGTCGGAAGCGATCAATAAAGGATGTGAAATATTTGGAATTACTGGAAAAGAAGGAGGAAAGTTAAGAGAACTAGTTCCTGAGTTTGGACTTATAAGGATCCCAAGCAGCAGAACTTCCTATATCCAAGAATCTACCATTGCAATTGGACACATAATTTCTAAGATCGTAGAGGATTCCCTTTAATTATTGGGATTTTTACTTATTAACTAATCACCCACGAATATGATGCTTGATCCTCGATTAACGATTCTGAATGAAGTCTGAGACAGGCCAAGGCCGTCTGAAATAGATTTGTGGTATTTTGGATCCGCAAAGAACAGGAGAAAGCCCCCACCACCAGAACCTATCAACTTGCCACCTGTAGCACCGTTTTCCATTGCTTTCTCATATAGGGCATCAATTCTACCTTCTGAGATTTTGCTGGATAGTTTCCTTTTTTCAACCCAATTTTCATTGAGTAAATTGCCTACATCATTGTAATTTCCTCTATTCATCTCTTCCTTTAACTTGTAAGAGAGCGCAGACATCTTTGCATAACTCTCATGTAATGTGGAAATTTGTGCCTTTTGATCAATGTGAATGTGATTGGACCTCCTTTCCATATTTGTATAGAGTAAAAGTAAATGTGATTGTAATTGATCCATCGTACCATCTGGAGTGATAATTGGAGTTACATGGACATCACTGCCTCTTTTAAACTCTATAAAGTTCATTCCTCCATATGCTGCAGCATATTGGTCCTGTAAGCCTCCTTCTTCTTTGAGAATGTGACGTTCAATATCTACAGCCTCCTTTGCTAGTTGCGACGAAGAAGCGTGTTCACCTTTGTATGCATGAAGAGCATTTAGAAGTCCCACCGTGAAAGTGCTACTAGATCCGAGTCCAGTTCCATTTGAAGGTATATCGGACATAGATACAATCTCGATCTTCTTACCGATATCAAGATACTTTAGAGCTTCCCTTACAACCGGATGTTTTATTTTATTTACACTGTCCACTATTTCTGTCCTTGAATAACTCACTCTGATCAAGTTGTCAAATTTCTCATTAACAGTAATATAAATATACTTGTTAATAGTTGCATTAATTACAGCTCCGTTCCCATAGTTCATGAAAAATTCCGGTATATCTGTCCCACCACCAGTAAATGTTATTCTCAATGGAGTTCTAGACATAATCATTCTTTTGGTCATGTGTAAAACCCAGAGATAATTCTAATTCCTTCTTCAAGAGTTGTACTTGCCTTAAATCCTAGCACCTTTTCTGCTTTAGATGTATCCGCAAGTGTTTCCATTACATAATTCTTAACTGGCATTTGTATGTATTCTGCTTCTACATTTGTTCCGAGATAATTGTTAAGCATGGCGAGCATCTCATTGAGGCTATAGTTTTTTCCATATCCCACGTTAAATACATTAAAACCTTTAACTTGCGATGCTAATAAGAGCGAGTCAATTAAATCTTCAACATATATGAAATCCCTTCTCTGTTCCCCATTTCCATAAATGATTGGTTTTTTACCATCCCGGATATTCCAAAGGAATTGTGTTACTAGATTAGCATACTCCCCTTTCGCTTTCTCATACTTTCCATAAACTGAAAAGAATCGCATTGCAGAAACATTAACGCCAAAGAGTTTGTTGTATAATTCTGCCATTCTTTCAGAATAAAGCCTTGCCTCCGTGTAAAAGTCCGTAACCCCAGGTATAATATTTTCCTTATGCGGTGGTATAACCCCATTGTATATGGATGAAGTAGAAGAGAAAACAATGTTTGTGTTGTTATTCTTGCAATATTCAAGGAGTGCAATCATACCTGCGACGACTTCAGATACTAGCATTGGATCATTTCTGTACATAGGAGATGCTGAGTAGAAACCTAAGTGAAATATTAGATCCACTTTTATTCCCAATTTATTTATATTTTTCACGTCATCATGAAATAATTCTACTTTTCCTGCTTTAACGAGATCAATGATGTTATTCTCAGTTCCCGTATGCATATTGTCAATCACAATTACTTCATTGTTTGTAGAAAGTCTCCTCACGAGATTCGTACCGATAAATCCAGCCCCACCAGTTACTAAAATTTTACGATTTTTTATTTTTGATTGCATCGTATCTTCCCCTTATTTCTTACTTCTTTATACATTTTTTTTGTTATCTGTCAAATACTTTTAAAATAATGAAGTTTATTACTAAAGATATAAACCAACTTTCAGTATTAAAAGATTTCATTGTAA
>JAKBQK010000283.1 GCA_021835265.1 Thermoplasmata archaeon | reverse complement strand
AATTCCTTTAAGACAAAATTATGTATTCTTTAGTCATAGTATCATCAAGTCTTCCCGCAATGTTAGAAGGGCTATTCTTTGAGGGCATTCTCTTATTTGGAATGCTTCTTGAAAAAATTTCAACTTTCTCGAAACCATTCTTTTCAAAGAAACACACTATTGATTTGTCAGTTGGAAGTGATACTCCTGCAACTTTCCTATTTGCTACAACATAGCAAGCATATCCACCATTCTTTATGGTATTTGACACATTATTGATTGAACTTCTTAGGTCTGAGTAAAAAGAATATACATCCAAGGATCTAATGGGGTTTATTCCGTCTACCTCCCTAAGGGCCTTATCAAGTTCTTCACATCCAAAGGTTACAGGCTCCGATTTCTTCCCACCCATTGATGCTGTATCAACATTATGGCTTAAGATTCCCAGCCATTGTGAAGAGAGTTTTGAATACTGACCATATGCAACTGTGGTATGGGAATCGCCATAGGGCGGAGACGTAATAACAATGTCAATTGATTTTTCCCTTATTTTGTTTTTTGGAATCAGGTCTACAGTATTCGTAAGATATACTTTTGAAGTAGGTTGGTAATTGAGTTCGGACATTTTCCTATGGAATGAATCGTATCCTTTGAAATTCCTGAATAATTTTTCCTTCATTATGGCAAACGGGTCGGGATTATAGTCTTTCAGCTTCTCTTTGTTATATCTATATAGCTTGAATTCACCCTTCCTTGTGTTGGAACTTTCCCTTATGGTCTCGCTCGCAGTTGCTTCAAAGAATTTCCTAATCCTTTTGTCTTTGATCCTGCCGATATACCTTAAAATCAGGCCTATGCCTTGTATTGCATTGGGCTTAAACCAGAATTCAAGGTTTTCTTTTTCTATAATCTTTGGCGTTCCCTTTGGGAACATCGTAAATTCAACAAAACGGTCTATTTCATTGCTTAAACCAATGGGTTCCATATGATATTCTGTCTTTGCCTCTGATATTAGTTTAGCAAGAGGGTTAATGTCGGTTCCAATTACGTTTAATCCTGCCAATAATCCTTCTACCAAGGAGCTCCCTGAACCGCAGTAAGGATCAAATAATAGATTACCCTCTTTTTCCTCCAGTATTTTTATTATGTTTCTTGGAATTTGTGGGATCATCCTTGCGGGGTAATCGTGGTATATATGGGTGTATTCCCTAGTATTCTCATTAAGAAATGTCCAGTCCCTTTCCTTGTTCTCTTCTATCATAGCTTCCTCATTTTTGGTATTATCCTATCTCTATATGCAAAGCAGTCTTGAATGTTTGACTCAAGCACCCTAAATGCAGTGCCATGATCATGAGGCTTTCCTTCATTTTTGCTTCCCTTTGGGTAAATTCCAATTCTTAGTTCAACCTTTACAATGCCATTGCTTATAAGGGTTATAAATCTTTCAAATGAAAAACTCATCAGCACCCATGCTTCATTATAGTTGAATTCCTCATTCATCTTAGTTCCCCTTGTATCAGCCTTCACAAGCAGAACTCTATACATTTTTGATTCAAAGGATTTCTTAAGTGTCTCATAATCCCATCCGCCATATATCTTCCCATGAATATTCACGATGTCAATTCTGTCAGGTGTAACTGCAAGCTTTAATGAAGGAATGCCTTTGATCTCAGTCATTTTATTTCCATAAAGATCGACGTGAAGATTCTTCTTTGTTGGATCATTAACACTTTGGTATCCATAATCCTCGAGCAACTCTTTTATCGATTCACTAGGCTTAGGGCTCTTTGTAAAAAGAGTTATCATTGATGATGAACCCTTTCGTACAGATTTTAATTCGACCTTCTCTCCATTTGGACCTGGAAAGTTGTTTTCTTTTATTCCCAAAAGATCTTCAAGTGTTTTTCCTATACCGGTATCATTGGTTCGATTTGAGTGAATCCATTGGTTGCTGATTTCATTTAATCGATCAACCAATTCGTTAAAGCCTTTCATTTGATTGTGTAATGGATAAGTGTATATATGAATTTACAAACGTTACGTATCCCATTTATCTCACCCTTCCCATAAACTCTGACGTATCCATACCTGTTATCTGAGTATATATCGATGTTGTAAAAACAGATGAATGTCCTAACCATTGCTGCAAAATATTCAATGGCACATTATCCATTATGGCCTTAACAGCAAAGGTATGTCTGAATTTATGAGCAAGAATGGATTTATGAGCAAAGCCTAACGGGTAGAACATTTAAAGTATTTGAAATGAGTACTGAATCATGATAAATATGGCTACAAAGGAAGATGTTGCTTATTATTTTAGTAGGAAAGCAAGAGAATGGCAATCCAGTGAGAAAAGTGTTGAAAACTATATTAAACAGGAGGGGAAAACTGGACTCACACAGGAGTTTCGGTCAGATCCTGAGTTCATGGTTGTATGTCAATTCATTCAACAAGCAGGGGCATTTCAGCTTAGAAACAGCATCGGGAAAGGATTCGAAGAGGCCGCTGGAATTATGTTCGGTATACCACTACTCGGGGCCATGGATATAATAATTGGAGCTATAGAAGAAGCGTGCGGTAATTATGTTGTTGGGGAAAAGCTCCTAAAGGCTGGTACTGCAGTTGTTGGTGTATTTATAATCGGTGCAATACTTGGAGGATTAAGCAAGTGAAGATGCTTTACTTATCAACACGCATATGCACAATATATGATATATACTATATGTTTATATTGACACCTCATATATACGAATTGTGAACGACAAGAAAGTCCCTATATCACTGAGCAAAAATGACTATGTTTTCTTAAATTACATACAACAGGGAATACTTTATTCTGGAGCCCCAATATCTAATGTTTTTGACTTTAGCGATATACTTAAGGCCTGTGTGTTGCACTCTGCAATAAAGATATATTTTGCAAGCGCTGTGGAGTGAGGCTTGGATGAAAATAGAATTTAGAAATATTGATATTAACGAAAAATTTTTCAATCCAACTCTGAGAATAGGCGTAAAATTGGAATACACAATAGGTATGGAAGCTTTAATGAATGCGTTTGGAAACTTAAATTATGAAGGGAAAATAATCGGAAAACTGGAACTTGAGAATGAAAACAATTTAAGTTTTGCAATATATGCACTGGATGAAACGCAGAATAAAAATAGTTACCCAATTGATTTGTTTTTTAAATGTGTCTTAAATAGGGAAGTTATAAGATACATAAATGACACAAGAAAGAAAGCAAAGAATGGTGATGTTAATTTAAGTGTGGACATAAAGCTGCTCTATCTAGAGCCCAGAACTTTTATAACCAACTACAAATCACAACCTCAAACAAATATAAAACTTTTATCGACTCATAATGGAAACACCTACCTGGAAATTAGAAATGCCTCAGCATCATTCCCAACCCGTATAAAAGCATCTGACTGGGTCAATGATTTTGCACCAAATCTGGGCTTAGGGGAATACGAAATTATTGAAATCAAGAAATTTATTAAAAATATTCCGGCGGGAGCAATGGGTTTTGAAGAAATCCTGAATAAAATAGATCAGGCGAACACTAAACTATTAAAAGGGGGAAGTCCAGAGGATATACTTTCAGATTTGAGAAGCACGTGGGATGTATTCGACCAATACCATAAAGACTACTTCAATGAGATAAACAAATTAATCAGAGGGAATTCAAAGAAAGAAGAGAAAGAACCACCAAAGGAAGAAAGAATAGAAAAAATACATAAGGCCATGCTGAGTTACTTGGGAAGCATCAATGATCTAAAGGAATCAATCGATAAATTCACTCAGATTGGACCTCATAGGGAGATATATCA
>JAKBQK010000145.1 GCA_021835265.1 Thermoplasmata archaeon | reverse complement strand
TCATGGACGCAATTTATAGTCAGGGTAAGAAAAGAGTAAATAAAGAAAAATAGAGAAGAGAGGATCATCACCATTATGAGAGAAAGAATCCTTCTGTTTGGAAACAGTCGATTACTAAGGGAAGCCCATAATATTCTTCCTATGAATGATCCAATGAGGATGCTTGCAAGCAGGATCTCTGCGGTGAATAACTTGAACCCTATGGAACTTGTAAATAGAACAGAATAGGTAAGAAGTGACTGCTGTCCCCATGACATGGCTGCCACAAGAACGTTTATGAGTATAAACCTACCATTTCTAAATGCGCCTTTTATTTCCTTAACATATCCTCTGAAATCTATGGATGAAGCATTCTCATAGTTTTCACCTCTTATTATAACAAAAAAGATGAATGCAATAATAGCCAGAATTATGAAAGGTCCGAAAAAGCCATATCTAATAGAGATTAAAGGAAGAAGAATTGCGGCAGTGGAAGCTCCTATTGGAACCCCTGACTGCTTGATGCCCATGGGAGTTGCATGATATGGGTAATACGTCCGCATAACTGCATTATTAGTCGCAGGAGTTACAAGTCCATAACCAAGACCTATGGCATAGAAACCAGTAACAAAAACGTAGAAATTTGGAGCAAGAGTTGCAAGTGTTGAACCTATGGCCATTATAAGGAATGCTATTTTTATTGCCCTGAAGCTTCCCAGATGATCGACAAAATAGCCAACAAAAGGAGAGACTGTTGCAAGTCCAATGAATATAACACTGGTCAGGAGTCCAACCATTGCGGAATCAATGAGAAAATGATCCTTTATAATTTTATCAAGTGGTGAATAAGAAGCCTCAATGAGATTGCCCACTGATATGAATAGGAGACTCTGGAACATCACATTGAGACTGTATACCTTGTTCTTTAGCATTTATTCACTCCTAAATGGTTTAGTAATTTTTCATATTACCACATAAGATAAAATTATGTTTAATTGATCAGGGGTGTGATATTAGTATATAATCACTTACTGTCATCTGGAGATCTTCTTATTTCCCTTGCATTTGTATGAGTATCAGACTTTCTTCCCCTTACAAGAGCGGCTAATCCAGACACTATCAAAATCAAAAAACTTGCCAGCAAGGCAGCATGTACACCACCCAGAAATGAAGCAGACACGCCACCTTCAAGTTTGTCCTTACCAAGGAAAACTTCAAAAGCAACATAACGTGGGACAGCTAGAGCGGATATGGAAATGGCTATTACGTAACTAAACAAAGTTCCTATATTGGATAGTGTCCTCAAAAGCCCAGAAATTGAACCGTAAAGTTCTCTGGGCGCACCAGACATTACGGCAGCATTATTGGATGGCCAGAACATTGAACCTCCGAAGCCTGTAACAATAGATCCAATTATTACAAGATAGAGAGATGTACTGATTCCCATTGCCAGAAAAACTAGTACTCCTCCAGCCATTAGAAATATTCCAGTGGCAGAGACAGTTCTTGGACCAATCCTGTCAGAGAGTTTTCCCATTTTAGGGGCAAGTAGACTTGATATTATATATCCCGGTATTAAGAGGAGGGCAGCATCAAGTGGATCAAAACCTCTTATTCCCTGAAGATACATTATAAGAATGAATAATACTGAAAGATAGCCAATAGCCTGAAGAGTTGCTGCAAGAAGAGAGAATGATAAAACCCTATTTTTAAAGGCTTTTAAAACTATTACAGGATCCTTAACAGATCTTTCAATAAGTAAAAATGGAACTATGAGTATCAAGCCAATAACAATGAGTAATACGTTGCTAAATGTTACTCCATTTCCGGCTATTTCCACGGCACCGTATGCAATCAAAGATAGAAATGTAAGTAGAAACAAAGTTCCAGCATAGTCTATTTTGGTTTCTGTTCTCTTATTATCTTTAATATACAGTAGGGCGAACACGAAGCCTATTAACCCTACAGGCACATTTATGTAGAAAATATATCTCCAGCCAATAAATGTGGTTATTATTCCACCCAAAACTATTCCTAAGGAACCACCAATACTCCAACCCATTGATGTGTATCCAAAGGCCTTACCCCTTTCCATTGGCTCAAAGTGATCTGCGATTATTGCGTTACTATTTCCCTGAAGGAAAACTGCACCTAATCCCTGAAATGCCCTTGATGCAATGAGGAAAAACACATTTGGAGAAGCTCCAGAGGCGGCAGAACCAATTATAAATATAAGAAATCCTATATTAAAAATCCTACCTCTTCCATATATATCTCCAAGCCTTCCAAGCTGGGTTGTAAGTGCAGCCAGTACAAGAAGATAGATCAGTATAACCCAAATTGTATCAAGAAAAGGAGCCTTTAATTGATCTGTAAGGGTTGGTAGTGCGAGGATTACAATTGTTGTGTCTATTGCTGACATCAACATTCCTATGAACACGCTAATCAGTATAAGCGTCTTTTTTTCAACCATATTTATTTACACCTATGGAGTCGGGGCACTCCCGCAAGGTCGAAACACCTTAGCACCTGAATAAACAATTTTCATCGGTTAATAGATATTATCTCAGGTAAATTCAGGATTTCAATATCATATTTAAGAATTTAATGAGAATTTGGTGATAATTAGTATATTTGACCTAGGTCAGTTTAAAATTTGTTGTAGTAATACGTGATATAGGTAGTGCAAACAATATAACCAAACGATATTAGTATAACAACACTATTAAATAATGAAATTTAAGGAAAGCTATACTACTATTCCTCCTAGAATAAAACTATGAAATAAATGTAATAATATATTGTATGACAACTATAGATTAGATTTCTCTATTCTGACAATTATAGATAGAATTTTGGGATAATAAAAAAGGGTCCGAGCCGAGGGTAAAAAGCAGGGTTCGAAGCGAAACATACCTTTATAGGGATTTTTCACATCCGAATCTATGAAATGGACAATTGGTTTGACAAAAGAATTGGAAAGATTAGAAAGAGAGAACATCCCGGAAGATGCCAAAGCTACGATATGAGATTCGTTGATAATCTCCCAAAAATTACGGCTTTAAGACAACTTCAAGGGGATTTCACGGAAACAATAAGGGAGGTTCATCAATTTTTATTTCGATCCGAATTCGTCGAACCATTGAAGGAAAACAAACCAAAAGGATGTTCCCATTTGAAGAAAAGGGAAATCAAGGATCACCTGAACTCGAAAAGAAAACCAGTGTATTATGGCATTATCTCGTTGTGTGACGCGCACTCTTTCTTAAAAAAACCATAAAAAATTCATGAAAATAACCTTTTTTCGTTCATACCAAAATTATAAAGTAAAAAGGCGGGCATTACATGGGCTGGGTCAAAAAAATCCTAAAGCCATGGAATTTTCATGAAAAATTTCTAAGAGTGGTTTTGGGCAAAAAATGATTGTGGATTTAGTTGGTGCCTTGTCCTTTCAGATTTTTCTTAAAGGGATCAAAATATTTCTCTTTCCATCTGAAGATTAAGAACTTTCAAGAGAGCTCTTTAATTGATTTAGAATGTTTTTCTTTGAAGAAATTCACTAACCTTGTACTGTAAAGTATGCTTTTATCATTAGTGTAATAACCCCATGCCTCATCGAATGCAAAGAGTGATAGGTGTATTTGATCGCTCATCTGTACACGGTTATCTAACCACTTCGATATTTCGTTAACAATTTCTAACAATTTAACTAATTTAGCGTTATCATTACCAATAAACTCTTTGAAACTCTTTAGTTGAATATTATCTTTATGCATCAAATTACTTAAATTTCTGAATCTTTTCTGAATACGAGCATTGTGATTTTTCTTATTTTA
>JAKBQK010000560.1 GCA_021835265.1 Thermoplasmata archaeon | reverse complement strand
TCAAACCATTAATTATTACAACAAGAAAAGAATCCATACAAAACTGAAAATGTCACCTGTTCAGTTCAAAAATTTGTCGTTAAAAGATAGAGAATGAGTGTCTACTAAAAGGGATACTTGACAGATTGACAAAATTCTTTAGCCATGAAATAGTTAAACTATGAATGAAGATAATTTGGAAAAACAAGACTTTACCACACAGACAATAGAAAAACAAAAAGTCCATCTAAATTATTTCCATTTTCGGCGAATATTTACAATTCTATTTATTATAATTGGTGTTGTAATAGTAATTGGAACACTAAAGCTATTAATAGATTCATCTAATACTACAAAACAAAATTCTAGCAATTGTACATCAGGGGCATGTCCTTCAATTCAATCTTCATCACCAACTATTCACTTACCAGCATCTTCTTCAACAAGAAATGGTGCACAAATCAGTTGGATAATACAAAACCACTTTTTGGAATTAGTCCAAACAAATAGTAGTGCTCTCCAGGAGCTTAGTAAATCTGAAAAAATTTATGCAATCCTCTCTAAAAAAGAAGCTGCCAATGGGAATATAGGTTCAATTACAGGCCTTACCATCACTCCAACCGTATATTATAACAGCTATGCACAATATGTAAGTGATTATGCTAATGGAAAAATAAATGGTATTGTTAAAGCAGTTGTTTTTGATGATTCAGCAGATACGCCAGCACGTGTAGTTCCGCCTATTGAAGCTAAAAATCCTTTTAAATATGACCAACTACTCACACAGTTTGCTCATCAGCATGGTATGGTATCAATGTGTGACTATATTTTAGGTATAAGGATAGGTTCAAAGCAAGGGGAAGCACCACCCTGTGATATTGCATTACTGAATTATTCGCAACAATCAGAGAGAGTAGCTTCAGATTATCAGAAAAAAGTGACACAAGCGGTAGATACTATAAGAAAAACAAACCCTTCGATGCCAATACTTGTTGGATTAAGTACCAATCCAAGAGGTACTCCTATCACCTCCGATGAATTAACAGCAGCAACAATAGCAACATATAAAGAAGTAGCAGGTTTTTGGATAAGTATACCAACTTCAGGCGGGATAGGTTGTCCTAATTGCAGCCAACAAAATTCTAGTATTTTGCCTCTATTTTTAGCAGAATTAGCCAAAAACAATATTTATTAATTAAAATGATCTAGCAACCATTCATATTTTTTCTGTGGATAATGGCATATTTCCATTTCTTCCCTGAACTACTTCATTCCTTCAACAAGCTCAGGCTCTAAATACTCTTTTAAGGAATGCTAGGATAATGGCATTTTTTGAAGTGTCATCATACTAGGTAACCACACAAATTAACAAAAATATAATTTGTAAATAATTTCTCGCTTTACTTGACTTAGCTTTATTCATTTGCAACACTTAAGTTATGACTCCAAATGAGCTTAACTTTGTAAGGGATGCGATTAGTACTATTCCAGAAATAAAAAACACCAAACATCGAATTTTAGGGAAAAACCAATTTGAGAATTTTATCTATCAAACCATTTCAGCAGCAAAAATTGTCTTAGGTGAAAATGAACTGTTAATATTAGTTTTTTTGCAAATAGTCATCATTACATTTGTATATTATCTTTGGATACAACTGTATAGTATTGTCCCAAAGTTTGTTTGGTCAAATTATATGGGAATTAATCCAGATAGTGCTAATATCTTAAACTTTATATTTTTAGCTTGGGGTTTTTTGCTTATTGGCATTGCTTCTTATCCAATAAGCATAATTTCATATAGCATAGGCACTTCATACTTTCTTAAAAAGAAAGGCCTTTCTGCAACTCTAATACAAACATTAAAATTTATACTCCCCAAATCATTTATGCTTTGGCAGTTCTTATGGATTGATGGATGGATAACATATGATAAGATTCTTTCAAGATTGCCCAAAAGAGGGGAATCAATTAATACTGCTGGCGATGAATTACTTTATTTCTCTTGGAAAATTGGTACCATTGGTATACTTCCTTCGGTTCTCAATGGGAAAAATATGATTGAAGCAGGGAAAGAATCGGTGATGTTAGTTACGCAACATCCTCAAGAGACACTCCTTCTTCGTGGAGGATATTCATTATTTTGTTGGATAATTGGGATTGTATCAATTATCGGTTCTTTATGTTTAACTATTTATATTTATATTCAATATATTAATCACAGTCTGTGCTGTAGCATACCACAAATATTTTCTTTTTGGATGGGAGTACCAATTCTAAGTGGAGTTGGAATAATACTCTTCTTCTTTAGACCAATATTTGTCATTGCAAGTTGTAGATTATATAGTGAATACTTTAGTGGAAAAGATATAGGTTTATCCTAACACTCTAATGTTTAGATTGTTATATTAGCCTTTTTGAAGATAGTGGCATTTTTTGAAGTGTCATCATACTAGGTTATACTGTACCCAATAATTAAGACAGACATGTTAGACTAAATGAGTATAGTTTGATATGGATAAAAAGTTACGACGGGTACACCCACCAGCATTCAAAGCAAAAGTAGCTCTTGAAGCGATCAAAGAGCAAAGGACAATTGCAGAATTAGCAAGCTTGTATGGGGTCCACCCGACACAGATAACAAAATGGAAACGGAAGGCATTGGATTTTATCCAAGAGATTTTTTCAGATAAGTACCAATCTCAGACAAAAAATGATGATGAGCTGATACAGGAGCTGTACAAGCAGATCGGTAAATTACAGGTAGAACGGGACTGGCTAAAAAAAAAGATTGGACTCATTGAAGACGATATATTCGGTAGACATTAGTCAGCTAAAATTGCACATTGAAAAATCAGGACAAACTAATCCTCCAGTCGGAAGGCAAGCAGAACTGTTAGGGATATCACGATCAAGTGTATATTATCAGCCACGGCAGGTTGCACCGGAGACCTTGCAACTGATGCACAGGATTGATGAGATTTACACAAAGCGACCCTTTTATGGAGTACGGCAAATTACCAGTCAACTCCATGATGAGAAATATGTGGTAAATCATAAACGCGTGCACCGGTTAATGCAGGAGATGGGGATTCAAGGAATCATACCCAAAAAGAATTTAAGCAAGAATGACAAATGGCATATTACGTATCCGTACCTGTTACGAGGAGTAAAGGCAGGGCATCCTAATCATATATGGGGAACGGATATCACCTATATCCGGATGCCCAAGGGATTTGTATATTTAACGGTATTTTTAGATTGGTATTCACGGTTTATTCTGTCCTGGCGAGTGTCAACAGCTCTTGAGCGAGGATTTTGTCTTGCGGCAGCAGAAGAAGCAATGCAGTTGTATGGAATACCAGAAATTGTGAATCAGGACCAAGGAGTACAGTATACGCATAAAGAATATTGTGATTTATGGGAACAAAAAGGAGTAAGAATCAGTATGGATGGCAGAGGCAGAGCTCTAGATAATATTTTTACCGAGAGACTCTGGCGAACAATTAAATACGAGGAGGTTTATCTCAAAGATTACCAATCACCAAATGAAGCTGAACAATCTTTAAAAGCTTACATCAATTTTTACAATAATGAAAGATTACACCAATCACTAAATTACCAAACGCCAGCCGAAATCTATTACGGAAAGGGGGTGGTAAAAATCATCTCTTAATCGTTTTAAAATGGTCTTGACTATGGGGACAACTTTACACCTACGAGGATGACACCTGGGCGTATCGGACATCTCCCTTTGATCAAATTGGGATACGGTTGTGGTTCTCTTCTTTCATCTCTCCGTTTTCTCCATCTAGCCTTCCGTTTGTACGGCTTAATGCC
>JAKBQK010000372.1 GCA_021835265.1 Thermoplasmata archaeon | reverse complement strand
ATCTTTTCGAATTCCTTCATTCGCTTGCTTATTCTGTCCCTGTAAATAATAGATATTTCTTTAATGTCATCGCTCTTTTTTATGCTTTGGAAAAGTGCTTCTGCAGATTCCAGTGCGGGAATTATACCTTCACCCAGAAGTGGCGATATATATCCGATGCTCTCTCCAACTCCTAACACATTACCGGAAGTTATGTTTTCATTTATGGGTCTCATTCTTATTCTTCTTGACACTGTTCGGATAGCTTCATACTTTTCTATATGAGATTTCACTTCATCTAAGTCTATACCACCTGCTCCGATATGATACCTGTCCCTCAGTGGAAAGGACCAGAAATATCCTCTTCCCTCTGGAAAGAAATAGAAATAAAATCCCTTGTATTCTGATTTTCCGCTCACCTTTTCAATGGCAAACATCTTTTTGTCATTTCTGCTTGCGGGAAGATAAAACCTTGAGATTCCAGTGGCATCAATGATCGGCTGATCTGGATTTGAAGGACAAGCTGATTGCAGTACTTCTCCACCACCCATCAACTGTTCCATCTTCATTTTGTTGATTGTACATAAACCAATATTTTCCGCCTGAATGGGATTGAAATTATTACCTGCTACTTCCACGTTTACGTTTTCAACCTCTAAAACCTGATCCATTTCGATATTCAGATTATTGAGATAGGGCCTTAAGAGATTCTTATTTGTTGCAAATCCGCATGGTATGTAAAAATCCTTAACCTTTGGATCAAATATTCTTACTTCATATCCTTCTCTCCTCATCCTACCATAAAGATATGACCCCGCTATACCTGATCCTGCGATATTCCACACATAACTGCATTATAACATTTTTATAAAGCTTGGTGCTCCATCCCAATATTGCTCCAGTGAAAGAAGATACATAAGGGTTAATTAACATCCTAAAATTTCAGAGTGTGAGATATCTTCTTGGATTTTCCTATGCCGGAACAAAATTTACAGGTTTTCAGAGAGGTACCGGTGAGAGAAGTGTGGAAGACAGCATTTTGCAGATATTGAATAAAAATTCACTTGGCTCGAATCTAAGATGCTGCTCAAGGACAGATCGTGGGGTATCAGCAATAATGAATACTTGTACCATAGATTCTGACAGAAATGTTGAGGATATAATTGGAATATTGAATTCGAGTCTGGAAGATATTTACTTCCATAAATACACGATGGTGAGTGATGATTTCAATGTCCGTAAGGTTACTTTTAAGAAATACATCTATCTCCTTCCTGAAACTGGAATATTCCCTTTTATTAATATCGACGACCTCAAAAAATTTGAGGGCGAACACAATTTTTCTAATTTTTGTAAATTAGATGGAAGAAATACTGTTAGAACAGTAACAGAGGTTAATGAATTTCAGAGAAATAATGTTAGATACATATCATTTGTGGCAAATGGCTTCCTGTGGAACCAGATCAGATTTATGATTGGATATGCCATGGAAAGGGCCAGAGAAAAGGAAACACCAGATAATCCATTTTCATACGAATATAGAATGAGAAGATTAGCTCCAGCACAATTTTTATTTCTGGAAGAGATAGCCTACGATAAGATTGATTTTAGAAAGGTCATGAGAAAATCCACCAGAAAAAAGGTGGAAAGATCCTATATGAGTTCTCTTACCATGTTGAATTTTAATAAATTCATGCTGGATTTGACAGAGGATAGATGATTTTTAAATAGATCAATATATATGGATATTCATGGGAATACTGGAAGAATACTTCGATGGAAAGACGTACGTGATAGCAGGAATTGGTCCAGGTCAGGGTCTATCTACCGCAAGATTACTAAAAAAATTTGGAGCCAATGTTTATGGGGTCTCAAGAAGTGGAGTTTTTCCTTCTGAAAAGGTTGATAAGGGCATAAAGATAGAGAAATGCAATCTCGAAGACGTCACAGAAATAAGAAAAACCCTGGAGAGGATAGTAAAAGAAGGCGGAGCCATAAATGGGTCAGTTAACAATGTTGGAACTTGGGAACCAGCTGATAATAAGGTTGTGAAACCAGATACCTTAATGAAATTCTTCCGGTTGAATGTTATGACTCAATATAATTTGATATACACTTTAAAGGACATACTTGGCCCAGGCTCAAGTATGGTAAATATTGGCGCATCCAGGCATCTGTTTGGAGCGAATCATTCAGGATATACCATTTCAAAATATGCAATTGAAGAAATGACAAGAATAACTGCGTCTGGACTGCGGAAAAATGGTATCAGAGTTAACTCAGTACTGCCAGGTTCAGTTGGTAAAGATGATAATTTTGGGAATATATTTCCATTTGGCTTCAACGATGGTAAGGTAATGGACCCTTTGAAGATAGCATATGTATCTGCGTTCCTACTTTCCCCTCTTTCAGCTGGTATAAACGGGGAATCACTGACAGTTGACGACGGAATGGGACTATAAAATATATAAAAATATTATTAGTTAGGATTACTTAAATGAATTAATTTTTATCCTAAAGCTAAAATTCTTTATTAATGCAAAGGAATACAGCAGGAATACTAGAAATGAGATAACCAATGTACCTAATTTAAAAAAATATGTTCGGGTACTATTCCACAGGAGATAAGTTGCAAAATCTGCTATTCCCACTGGAAAGACATAGGCAAAGAGAGATGAAGTATATTTATCAAATTTTGTGAAAACCAGGAAACTTAAGGCTATGATCAGGTACAGAAGGATTGCGCCCCAAATCATAATTGAGATCTCTAATAAAATTGCCTCGGGAAATTGAAAACTATGACTCAAGTCAAGATCTGGGAGAAGCAAAAAGTTGAGTACAAACATACTGAGACCACCAACGGGAAGCATTGTGAATGGAATTTCCTTCTTTGGTTTACCTCCTGAAAGGTATGAATGAAAGGCAGATGTTGATATAAACAAAAATTGCATTATTGATATGCCAAAACCCATCATTGTGAGATATACTATGTTAATAATGAGATAGCTGAACTCACTTCCTTCTAGATCTGGAACCAGAACTGAGGATAGAATTATGCCCCCGGCCATTACAATAGAAGGTATTATATTTACGAAGGTGAGAGATCCCTGCCTTATTTTTCCACTAAAAACTCTGTAATCGAATACTACGTTTATTATAAGCGAATAGATAAAAGCCAATATGAAGATGAATGAGAAAATCCCCATGATATTGTTACTTTTACCGAAGAATGTTATATAAAAAAACCCAAACGCATAAAATATTACTGATAGGAGTCCGGAGATACTGAGATTTGTACTTGATATTAAATCTCTCTTTAAGGAACCAGTGCGGGTAATATATTTTAGGATCCATAATACCGAGGAGATCAAAAATATAACTAAAACTACAATAAAGACAATCTTTGAAGCAATAAGCAAAATATTAGAATTAAGTACCAGAGAAAGTATAAAGATAGAAAGAACCACAGATGTAGATGCAAGAATGAATGTAAGCAATACTGGATCGAATTTTTCTAGAAATTTCATATATTGTGTATTTCTTGATTAGACTTTTAATTTCCTCTAGAAAATCAGGCAATGTTGTATTCGATTCCAATAGAAATAAAATTTCTTGCAAAAATGATAAGTCCCTATCAAGACTAACATCTGTTCCGAGATAATAAAAAATAATCATAAAATAGAGATTGGAATAAGAAAAAAATCACTGGTTTTTCAGTTCTGTATAAAATGATGCAATATTTATGTATGATCCAAACATTTAGAATTATGCCATTCGAAAATGAAGTTACATATGTTAAATATGTAAAAAATGGAAAGGAAAAAGAATTTAACGAATTGTA
>JAKBQK010000151.1 GCA_021835265.1 Thermoplasmata archaeon | reverse complement strand
AAGGGGAATCATCAGCAATCCCTGAAGCATTCTTCCATAGGAACCAATCTTTGCTGCCTTTTCCCCTCTTTTCCTGTATATTGACGAAATGTATGAACCTATTGCAGTCGTTATATATGATATTGTGAATACAATTCCGATTGTGGTTGTTGTGGATGATGGATACATCTCTGAAAACCATAATGAAAGTATGGGCATTGATATTCCTATCCCAGCACCGTTGAATGCATTAGCAAAAACCGTTTTTCCTATATGTCTAACAGATCCTTTCCCAACGAAACCTGTTTTTTTCTTTTCCGACTTTCTTTCAGCAACAAGAAAGAGTGATATAAATGATATCAGAACCAGAAGAAAGCTAATTCCGAAAAGAGTCCTGTAGGATCCAGCATTTCCTACAAAACTTGATACATCACTTCTACTTATAACCATCACACCTCCCACGACAGCAAATATGGACCCAACAGTTGTCATTAGTCCAAGTTTCTTCACCCTATCGTTAGGTTCTTTCCAGTTTTTAGCCACAAGTGCTGTTGAACCTGGGGAAAAAGCACCTCTCATACCGCCAGGACCTCCTGCAATCCCACCTATTACTGAAAGATAAATTAGCGGTCCAGAAGTCACAAAAAATAGCACAGCTGTTGAAATAAGTGGAAATATTTCTCCAATTATCATTGAATATTTATAGCCAATCCTATCACCCAGCACACCCAGAATCATAGTCTGGATCACGGTAAATACTACAACAAATCCAGTAAGAAAACCCACATAGAGGTTACTGAATCCCAGGATCTTTAGATACAGTGGATAGGCAATCGCAGAAAAGCTTAGCGCGCCACTTCTAACTGCTCTTGAAAGCAGCAAAAAATTAAAACCTCTCTCTATCCTATTCTCGGAAAGCACGATTTCTGGTTATCTAAGCACTAAAGAAAAAACTTCGTATATTATTCACACCAATATCAACTCCATTTTAACTGTTCTCTCAATTCATCAAATTTGGCATTGCTTGTAGTTAACTTTTTATTTATTCGTAAACTCTCCCTTACTATGGGGCTGTGGGGTAGCTTGGTATCCTACGGGCTTTGGGAGCCTGAGACTCCGGTCCAAATCCGGGCAGCCCCATTTTAAACAGAGTTTTTATATAGAAATCAGAAATTGAACTTCATTAAATTAATTTTACTTCATATCGAATCCTTCTATCTATTTTAGACAAAAAGGGAGGAAATCTCAAAATTTCATCTCTCTAAAGAAAGTTTTATTAGTATATTAGCATATACTCATTAGGTAATATAATGGGAGCTAAAATAGCAATAGTCATAATTTCAGGATTGGACCAGAGAGATAAAGTAATGGCGGGTCTTCACGTGGCAAAAAGAATTGATGAAGCCAGGGAAGAAAATGGCGTAGAAAGAGTGGAGTTATTCCTTTTCACGGGTGGAGTAAGAGCTCTTGAAAAAGGGCAAGATAATAACGAAATGCTTGAATTAATTAAGGAATTAAGAGATTCTGGAATCTCCATAGAAGCGTGTTCAAATCAGGTCAAGAACTGGAAAATGGAAGACACATTCTCCAGAAATGGAATAGATCTAGAATTCGCAAGAGATGCTTTTTCCAGATATGCGGTTGAAGGATATACTGTCCTATCATTCTGAATAGTGGTGGATTGATGTACAAAAATAATTTACCATCATTCAAAGTTCTAGACACAGAATCTAGCCATGGTAGATACAGCAAACAGGCTAAAGAAATTAGTTTTGAAGATCTTGTAAAGTTCCATGGTCATGCGTGTGATGGATTGTACAGAGGGGTGTATGCATTATCTGTAGCATTAGGAGATCTGTTTCGTGGTGCCATAATCGATCGAACAGATTTGAGATCAATTTCAAGGAATAGTCCATGTCTTGGAGATGCAGCATCTTATCTTACTGGAACAAGAGTAAGGTTTGGGACACAGGATGTAAGAGAACAGGCAGGAGTGTGGTACATAGTTCAGAGGATTTCAACCGGAGAAACGGTGGAAGTTAAAGAAGACCCTGGGTTTTTTAATAAAGAGATATTGCAGGCAGAATCGGATCTAAACTCAGCTAATTCGGATGAAATACCACAAAAACTTAACGCATTGAAAGCTTTACAGGATGAGTGGATAGAAAAAACCCTGTTAAAAACAAGGCCAGAGGAGCATTATCATTCAACAAGAATTGAATATAAATGGATAGAGGTGGCCTATACCAATAAGGGAATAAGAACGGATATTATATTCAAGAATGTGATTGAGTAATATGATGCCGGATAATATTAGTTCGGATATATCGTCCCTGGCTAACATTATGAAAATTCTTGGAGACCCTAATAGGCTGCATATTACATTGTTGATCAGCAGGCAGGAACTATGCGTCTGTGAATTGACCGCTATTCTTGGGTTATCCCAATCAAATGTTTCGCAGCATCTCGCAAAATTAAAGTCTTCAGGTATCGTAAAAGAAAGGAGGCAGGCACAATGGGTGTACTATTCATTAAATCAGGAGAAATTCCCAATAATTAAGAATATAATAAATACCCTCCCAGATATTTCTTTTGAACTCCTTAAATTGAATGGCCTTCAGGAACATTTAAAATGTAAGAAGTAAAATAAAGTAAATCTTGAAAAGCCAATTAACTTCTACCAAGTTTTCCCAAAATCTTAAGCATATTAATAGCCACTGCGAGACCAGATTCAACCTCTGGATCTTTCAATTCTCTTAATAAACTTAAAGTTCCATGAATTTTAGGTTCCTTCGAAAGTTTTCCAGAAGAAATATCGTCTATTAGACCTACCATATTATCAGCAATGCGCGGATCAGATACCTTTGCAAGAATCTCCAAAAGTGAGTTGAGAATTGTGGAAATGCCATTTAACATGTCATCTGTAAGGATACCCCGCATATTGGCCACAAGGTAAATCAGGCCTTTTAGAGATTCTGCCATGCCCGTATCTTCCATTGTTTTAATCCACTCAACAATGCCGGATAAAGTTCCCGCATTTTCCAGAAGATATTCTACAGCTTTTCTGGATTCAGGATTATTCAGTTTTTCATTCAACATTTCTCCTATATCTGTACTCATGGAATCACCCCACTAAGAACTGGTCTTGCAGTCATGTTCCAGTACAAATTGTTATAGATCAGCTTCAACCAATAGAACGAGTAACTTTCAGGTTTCATTATGGGTTTGTGCGTATAGTCAGAATTTATCATTGAAGCTTTTCCAATACCTGTGAGCATGAGGGCCCCTCCAGTACCATCATATGTAGTAATAGGCTCTTCACCTCTCAGTGACTGTGCAATCCTTTCAGAAACAACAACCGCTTCTGCATCTGCAACCGAGCCGGCCTTAGAAACCTGTAGGTTTGTAGAATCACCAATTGCGAATGCATTTTCATATCCCTTTATATTTAGTGTAAATCCGTCTACATTTATCCATCCCATTTTGTCCACTACCTCAGAATTTTCCATAAGTTTGTTTCCCTTGTGTGGTGGAACAATAAGAGCCAGATCGTAAGATATCTTCTCTCCATTCTGTGATATAAGCTCTCTTGCATTAGCAACAACAGACCTTAGCTGGAATCCGAGACTACTCTTTATTCCTTTCTCTTCAAACATCTTCAGAGAAATATCTGATATCTCCTTGTTAGGAAAGGCCATTGGCTTTGGGTAGGTGTACTCAATTTCAACCTTATCCCTCATTCCTCTCCTGGTAAAATAGTCATTTAACATGAAAACAGCTTCCAATGGGGCTGGAGTGCATTTGTAAGGCATTGAAGAAACCCCAACAACAATTTTCCCACCTTTAAA
>JAKBQK010000498.1 GCA_021835265.1 Thermoplasmata archaeon | reverse complement strand
TGGGTCATTCCATTTCGATAATTTATTACTTCCGAGTAATTCTGATCTCTTTTCTAGTGTAGCTGTTATTAAAAATACTACTTTTGTAAATCTATTAGAGTGCAATCTATCTGAAATAAATGATAATGTTACCTATGATTATTATTCAAACTTCTACTATCTATTGAATCAGACTCAGACAGGCCTAACGTTATACAATGTGACATCATATTTTGGTCTAGATTCAAGCATTGCCTGTCCGACTGCATTTGAGGGAAGGATCTATATTGGTTCGTCCTATGCATCAGGTTGCTCCGGAATATCCTCACACTTGGTTGTATCAATAGATCCTTCTACTATGCAATGTGCGGTGGCACCTATTTCATCCGAAATCTCTATAAGTGAAAGCGTTCCATCGGCGTGGACATCTGAAAGCTCTTACGGAGACAATGGAGTCCTGACCGTTGGAGGTGACGGATTTGACTTCTACAATTCGACTGGATTCCACGCGGCAGGCGACATAAGCACTAAAGGATTTCTTTTAGGATCAGCCTGGAATGGAAACATGTTTATGCTTGTAGGGCAAAAATACTTTGAATCCTTCTATCCCACAGAAGGTGTTTTAGCCTACATATATTTCCCGCAAAATAATACTTTGAAGGACATCACAGACCTTTTTAGCCAATCATTGAGTGTAAATGCAACTCTGGTATCTGTTTCGGCAGTTGGAGACAGTTTCATTATTGCTGGTATTGATAACGCGATGTCAACAAAGCAAGATATTCTATTTATTTATAATTCATCTTCAGGTACATTAACAAACATCACCAATTCCTTGCCATCAATCAGTGATGTTTGCAGAGTGGATACCTCTTCATCTGGTACTTATGGTTTTGTATCTTTTGTCACAGGTCCCACTGGTAGCAGTGGTGAATCTATATATCTTGGCTATTACCATGATAGTTCCTTCACATACGTGTCAAATTTTGTAAATGCAGCATTTAATCCATTTAACTCAGCATTTGCTTCATGGTATTCCCCATTTATGTATTCTAATGGAAGTATGTTATACATGTTTGGTACTTCCAAGACAGACACTTGTGATTTCCTTGAATACGGTTACAACGCAGCTAATGGCACTGTTACTGGAGGCAATGCGGCCTATTACTTAAGTGGCGCCAAAATACAATATGTGACAGGGTTTAATGGAAATGTGTTGCTTCTCGCACCTAACGTGGTTTACGGATTCAACTCAACCGATTCGATCATGTCTGCGCAAATGGACTTGCCGTCAATTGATTTTGGCGATATATTCAGCGCAGTCCAGTATGGTAATTCTATTTTTATGTCTGGAGGGCAGTATCCAAATGTTTACTATGGAACGCTTTCATTTTCATTCTCATCATTTGGAACGGGAAAATATACAGTTCACTTCAATGAGTCCGGTCTTCAGTACTATATACCTTCCAATGAATGGTATTTATCGGTATCCAGTGTAAATTCCAATTATGTGTATACGTATTATTCAACCAATAACTCGATAGCAGCAGATCTCCCATTTGGCACTTATACATATTACGCAGCTCTTGCCAATGGCACTGAATATTTAACTGGAAGTTTTGTTCTTAACAGCACTACAGTTTCAAATATTACCGTTAGCCTTAACTTCCCGACTGCGTATAAAATTACATTTACGGAAACAGGCTTAGGTTTATCCGGGACATGGGGTATAAAGTTCGACGGCCAGTTCCCTAAAGACTTTACATCTCAAGCCGGGGATAGCATCAATATTTTCGCATCTAGCTATTCAAATTATACTTTCTTCTTCAATTCTCAAGGGAATTGTATAATAAATACCAGTTACGTGAAATTAATTGTATCAAGCAACAATACTTTTACGATACACATTCCCGCAACATATGAAGTAACCCTTGAAGCTTCTAATTTCACCGCAGGTGAGTCCTGGTATGCACTTATTAGTAACACTTACTATGCGTCCTATGTTGTAAACTCCTCTAGTTATTCTTCCTTCGACGTTGGCTCTAGTGAATCATCGATGAGCATTTACCTGCCCAATGGTTCATACTTTGTTGAATATGGCGTTTATTCTTACAGTAGAACTTTTAACGATACTTTTTCAGTTAATGGCTCTTCTATGAATATCGTCTTATCATTGCCATTGCTATACATATTGCAAATTTTGTGGTCTAATCAACCATCTTCCTTGACGGGCTTTAGTGGTTTTATCCTATTCGTAAATGGAATTGAATATTCTCAGTATTCAGCAAGTGTAAACGAAACTTCCTTAGATTTAAGCGATGGCTCATATCTAATATCTTCGACTATGCTTTTTGGAAATCAAAACGGGCTCGGTCAAGACGGCTCGATCAACGGACCGCAGTTTCGCGCAAATATAACGGGCTCAAATTTAAACGTCTCTATGAATTGGTACACTTTGACTGAAGTTAAATTTGGAACAAACTTGAACATTATACCCCAGAAGGCCGTAGTCAGTATTTCACTTCAGGGCGTTCATGGCGTTAGTGTGGAAACATCCGGGAATAACTTTACCTCACTAAATCTTTATCTTCCCAATGGAACATACCAGCCTCTCCTGCGGGGGGTTTTCAACAACACAACGACCTTCTCGGAATCCTCTTTGACTGTCGTGGGCAATAAATTGAACTTTATCTTTTACTTGTACTTGGGGCAGCTAGGGGTATTTCCCGGTGGGACAAATCTTAGTTCTACAGAGATAAATAATTTCTACAATCTCACCTCCTCAAGTTTTGAAATAAACACCAACAATGATAGCTTAAGCGTTTCAGGAAATAGTGTTCGCTTATACTTATCGAATAATACATACAATGTGAATTTTAATGCAGTTTATGAGGGGACATCCCTATCGAAAAGCTCTTCCCTCATTGTATCTGGCGAACCTTTCTTCCTCAATTTCACAATACCTCTTCCTTTCTATGCGGTTAATGTCAAAGAGATTGGTCTAACACCTTCAGTTGGCTGGAGCTTTTCTATATCCGGCCAAACAGGCTTATCGATGATGGTGACTGATTCAGTTAGCACCTATGCATCCGGGACAACCATTTACCTCCCATCTGGAAATTACACGTATCATTCCTCGCCGATTAGCGAGTATCAATCAGTTGCCGAGAGCGGAAATTTTACAATAGTAAACAGTAATATTGATATTACAGTATACTTCTCAATTAATGTTACGTTATATGTGTACGAGAACGGTTTACCTTCTGGTACAACTTGGTATTTTACGATTAATGGTAATACATACAGCATAACAAATTCACCTATATCGATCGTAATAAACACCACCCAAATCTACAATTTCACCGTTGATTCACCAGCTGGATACATCGCATCTCCAGAGTCCGGAAATATCAATATATTGGACTTTGAAAACAGAACTAATACTGGTAATAACCCATTTTACCTGCGTATCAACTTTAACAGTGCCTCGACAGCAGATCTTGGTAGTATCTTGAATACTATTCAGCTACCTTCATTTAAAACGGAGACTGGTTCCTATTTATCAATGCCTGGAAACGAGGAACCGATAATGGAAGTTTACGATCCAGGAAATAACATGTTCTATATAGGTTATGAGTTACTAAATTCAAATGGAACTCTTGGGGGTATAGAAGCAGTATATGCCTCAAACGGTACCTTGTATGAAAACATAAAACTGGGGTATTCCACCTTCGTTGGGGCGATGGTTTATGATCCTTCCAATCATTATATTTATGCTGAAATTCAGAATACTTCAACAGATAGTTACCAGATTCTACAGTTAGACCCTAATATATCACCGGTAAGTCTTGTCTATTCTGGAATAAT
>JAKBQK010000096.1 GCA_021835265.1 Thermoplasmata archaeon | reverse complement strand
CAACGGTTCCCTCTGATCTTGTTCCTTTGTTTCCGCACAATTTTGATTCAATGACAGCTGATATTTTCGAGAATCTTGCTTATACTTTGATTGAAATGGAAGAGGATGTTTTTAAAATTGAAAAACCATCTATAAATTTAGCTGCATCTTCCATCTTCATATACGAAAAGGCTCCATTTGGCACAGAGCTTTTCCAGATCTACAAGAAAGCTGCTTCTGACCAGGATGCATTAAAAATTTTATATTGTAGAGCTTTGCTATTCGATAACGAGCAGACTAATAATGTATCCGTGAAACTATCCGACGCTATAAAAAAAGCCCAAAAACCTGAAGAACAAGAGAGTTTTAGGTATCTACGAGATTACCAAGAGCACCTGAGGGCAAATCATGTTTATTCAAGCATTAAAAACATGGCAGAGGGTCGAGTGAGCGAGGCTTCAAAACTTATTGAAGAAAATTCTTGGTCAAAGTATTATTCAAAAATGTCAGATCACATTAGGACATTCTTCGGGGCAAGAATCGGCACAGAAGTTTCGTCATTACTAAAGTATAATATTGTCCGTGCATATCTGATTTCGTCTCCTTCTCAGTTTCCACTTATGGAAACGTTAGATCCTAAGAATTCGAACTTCCAGAACATTATAAATGAATTGGAAGAAAATGAACCAGATTATGGTGAGTTAAGAAGAATTAAGGCGGGAACCGGTAATTCTACGAGAGTAATTGTCATATCACCAAAAGTCGATTTCGAGAAATTTACATCTATGTTAGACAAAGCAATTAACGTTTATGCTGAAAGATATCTTAAAGAAAAGCGCAAGAGACTTCCTTACGCCTTTGCTATGAGGCTATATACTTCCAGTGAGTTCATGGGTGTTATACCAGGTAAGACCGAAGAAATGAATGAACTAAATAAGTTAATATTGAAAAGCATGGAAGAGCTTGGTCCTTCGGAGCAAATGTCAATTGTTGCAGCTTCAAGATCAGAGGGAACCGTTGGACGCACACTAAATAGTATAAACCTAGAATTGCTAAATCAAAACGAAGTGGATATTTTTGAATTTATTGATAAAGAAGGGGCTCTGAGAGACCTTTTAAATAAGTTGGGCATAAGATTTAAAAATTCCGTTCAAGAGGAGTTACTTAAAGAGTTTGGCATCTCCGGAGTAGGCGACCTGTGCAAGTATCTTTCCGAAAAGAGTGATGACACGGAAACCAATAAACGTTTCATGGATGCATTTACCAGAGGTTCAAAATATTTTAGACGGGGGAAGTTTGTGCTGCCAAAAGACCTCATTTTTAATTTACTGGATGAATTACAGGCAATAGGTGCAATGCTTTCAATTTAAGATTCTGTTAATCAAGAGGGTTATGAGTGCCTTAAACATGGCCAAGAATTTGTTAGAGATAGGTAATGTCATAGCATGATGTCGCCTGCTAAAGTGTGTGAAATTCTCATACTGTGAATTGAATGTATTACGCTTTGGATGAGTCCATGATGCCTGTTTATCATACAAATTTAATTTATTCAATCTTCCTTACCAAAATTTCCATTTTTCTTCATAAAGTTCAGATGCCTTCTCTAAAAACAAGAGAGAATTCAAGACTTGGAAATATTCAATAATCCACTCTCTCTTTGCCAGTGATGTCTGTAACCAAAGCAATCATGGATATTAATCAAGCGTTCCTGCAAAGAAAGGAATTTTACAAGGGAATATCTGTAAAGGCAGCCTTTGTCAAAGAAGAAGGGGTATGGAAAAGTCTAATAGTGGTGGTGACGCCATCATTCAATGTTGCGTCAGACAAAAAGAAACTGGATTACGGTGACTTTGTAATTTTGAAGACTTACATCCAACTGGACAGCTTTCAGGGTCTTGTATCCAATCTGGAAAAGAACCATACAATAACTATCAGCGATTTTACGTTTAAAATCGAAAATGACATTACAGTGTTACCTCTATTTTCATATCCTTGGGGCCAAAACTTCGTTTCCTCCTTAGGTTCTGGAGACATTGAACGTTTGGGAATAAGGTGGCCGTCAAAGGCATTTATCCTTGGTAGTTTACAAAACAAGAGTTTGCCGGAATTTTCAATAAATAAATGGGTTCAGAAGGGGCTACCAATTTATTCTGACATACCGAATGCTATAGAGAACGAGCTTGAAATTAAAGGATTTGGCTCAGCCCTTTACTGGCTGGGAAAAGCGGTTTTTGTCATTCCAGATTATAGGGCGAGATTTACAAAGATCACCATTCGGAGAAATTCAATAGTTGTACACATCGAGGTTTCACCTGAATTCAAAGAGAATCTTATCATAAAATATATGATTGAGTCACCACTCGGAGAGGAACATCCCCGAGGTGAGATTCCAATATATGGAGATTCTGTTTCAATAGACCTGAGGAATCCACCTTCCTTGTTTTACTGCTTCCTTATTACGGAAAAATTAGAGGTAATTGATATAGTTAGATACGACGAAAGCTATGGATATTTTTCAAGAGACTGGATAGAGTATGATGAAGCCAAAGACGAGGTTGAATACCTTGCGTCTCTTGGTGAGGGGCAGTTTCTAGAGTACAAGAAGGAAATCGGAAATAAAAAAGAGTTCCTGGAGAGCGTTGTAGCATTTGCAAACAGTGATGGAGGTACGATTGTGCTGGGTGTTGACGACAACGGTAACATAATAGGATGTGGAAATACAAGTAAAGAACAAGTTGAGCAAATGGTCAACGACAGTGTAATTCCATTTGTTCCAGTTGAATCCACATTAGTAAAATATGGAAATAAGCCTTTACTTCTTGTCAGGGTGAATACAGGTAATGAAAAACCGTACTATCTGAAATTTGGAAGCAAGATGGTATCTTATGTGAGGAGAAATGGCTCTGATCTTATGATGCGTTATGATGAACTTGAGGAAATGTATCGGAAAAAATATGGCAGAGAGAGTGGGCCTTTTGGATAAACTTGCCCTAATTCTTATCCATTAAATCCTTGGATCTGTAAACTAAAGAGGGAGTTGCTTTTATTGCTTAAATTTTGCTGGTCACAATTAAAAATGGTAGTATAGGATGAGAAATATCAATATGCCTGCAGGCAACAAGACCGTAAAAAAACTATTATAAAGTTGCGTAATTTGTGAACATTGTGAAAAAAAATCCTTACTAGACATTTTACTCCCTCTGCCTTAAAAACCAAGCATCTCGTTGACAAATCTCTTGAATCCACCATAATATGCAGCTCCATAAATTTATGACCTCTAGTTCATTGATTTTGGATTCTAGAATTAGAAAGGAAAGTCATATAGATCGAGGGGAGGGGAGATGGTTTATTCTAAGATAAGGAAATACCGAATGGTTTGGAAGAGAAACTCGCAGAAGAATTAAAGGACCACTTAAGAGATATTCTAGCTGAACAGTGTGAGAGTATAAACAATCAGAAATGAGTCAAGGCGTTAATAACAGAGTAAAAAATTTTACCCTAACGCCAAAATAAAGGTTAAATTGTTGAAATAATTGCCCTTATGCATTTCCATTGATGCCTGTTTCTCAGGATTTCTCTAGTATCATGTATTTTTCTTCGAGTGTCATGCCGTCAGAGAGGAAGTTTATATCAGAATAAATGTCATCAAGCTTATCCATCAGATCCATCGCCCCGTCTATTGAGACAAGGTCATCGGAGATCACGCAGACATACGCAGATTTGCAGACATCTGCATCTATAGCAGCAGTCAGCGTCTTAGCTTCCTCTTTTGCCTTCTCTATCAAATCGTATATCCTCTGAGGTATCCCTTCATTGAATCTCTCATTGAAACCAGGTTGATATGAAAGTTCGGCAAAGATCAGAAAAGATTCTTTGCTAGCGC
>JAKBQK010000417.1 GCA_021835265.1 Thermoplasmata archaeon | reverse complement strand
AGCTAATGAGATTTATGTATCCTCCCTGACCCCACAGTTGATTTCCAATAAATATGTAAAAGGCTCCGATTGCAATCATACTTCCTCTTCGGAGGATCTCAACACCAACTTTTCCTGATATTTCAGTTTCTGAACTCATTTGTTTATAAAGGACATTTTATAACGTTATATAATTATTCTTTTGATTAATCTGTTCGTCAGGTTATTATTTTTCTATTTCCTTACATTTTCATATGCATGTAATATTTTTTTTGTAACAATTTCTGGGTCATATTGCTTGGCCCATTCAATGCATCTTTTTCTGGATTCAGACGATTTTTCTGAATTCAAAAAGTTATTGCAAAGTGTTTTTATTTCCTCATATTTCTCTGCAAAGTGTACATCAGGGCAGTCATTGTATTCTGCAAATACCCCGAGTTTAGGTTCTGTGATAACTGGTGTTCCGCAAATAAGAGATTCAAGCGGGATCAGACCAAACGCCTCATAATCAAACAGAAACAGAGTTGCTGAGGCATTTGTTAGTATGTCTCTCAATTTTTCATCGGTTACAAATCCAAGATAATTTTCACTATCTATTTTTCTTTTTCCAAAGGCAATTATATTAATTCCGTCTTGTAAGAGTTGTTGTATTATTCGTTTGTGTTTTTCCGTAATGCTTACTGTCGGAACTGCTATATATCTATCCATATCATTATGTTCATAGTGAACTTTGTTAAAAGTTTCAGGATCATAGAAAATCATTTCCAGTTGGGAGTTTAGGCCATAGAAATATGAAAGTGAATTTGCAGTCCATTTTGAATTAACAGTTATGATATCGAAGGATTTGATTCGCTCATCTTCGAAAATTTGCAGAATAAAAAAAAGTGGATAAAATAGAAGCGATGCAATTTTAATACCCTTCTTTCTATGATACATTAACATACCGTTTTCATGGAGTTCCATAACTGTCACCATGGTGATTGGTTTTTCTTTCAGTTCGCTCTTTTTGATGTATTGTCCTATCCACTTCCCCTCGTTTGAGGGAACAATAACAAAATCAAACCGAGAGGATTTTTCTTCGTTTAAAATCATATTTGATAATTTACTATCAACTCCTTTCAAAAGCTGATATTTAATCGCGAATATAATTCCAAATTTTCCCTTCTTCAATATTTTATGATATTTAATTTTCAAATCAGGGTATTTTTCTATTAAATCGTCATATATATCAGATTTAATTTTCCATATGATGAGAGAAACATCATTTCCCTCTTTCATTAATTGAGAAGCTAAAAGCAAAGCAGTTTTATTTCCTTCTATTTTATGTAAATAAGGGATAATAATTGCAATTTTAACTCTATTCATTTTATACCCATAGGTATTATGGGCATAAGGATTATTGAGATCAAAAGTAATTATTTATTTCAAATCCATAATTTATGATCCAAATCCCCTTAATTGGTTGTGAGTGACAGTTTAGAGTCAGAGATAACTCAACAGAATTACATTCACCATTTTTTCATGACGTTAACCGAGAACAAGGGAAGTTAATCTAAAGTGTGACCTTAAAGGTCAAGAATCAGGACAGAGGTTTCTTCAGCTCCCAGGCCTGTACGGGCATTCAGGCTCGGACATAGAAACTTATTCATGACATCTGAATAGAAAGAATATTTGATAGTCATAAACTTGATATAAGAAATTAGCTAATATTGGAATGATTGTGAAAAAAGGTACCTCAGTTATTAGGGGAAAGGCGTACTTATTTATCCTGAGAAATCAAATATCAAATCTAAAACTACCAAAAATAAAATTCATAGTCAGATTAGCAAAGTAGAATACAAAAGAACTAGGTATACAAATTCTGAAATCAGTTAAAAAAGACCGCTATGAACGAATAGAGAAAGTTATGTCTAAAAGTCTCTTTTTAAATCTATAAGTTGCATTGAATTTTAAAACGCAAGAACTTCAGGATTGAAATGGTCAAGAATGCTTGAATGCAGGTAGAAGAATAAATTAAATAAATTTTCCATTTCCAGAAATATTTTATCAATTTCATTCTATATCTTATAAAGAAAAGATAGAAGAAAAATTCATTGAAAAAACCGCTTAAATTATAGTGACTACGGAAATTCCACTGGTAAACTAGCTCACTTTTGAGTTAAAAATTACTATCTCCTAAAAACTAATTATGTGGATGATTATCAGGTTAAAGTACGGATTAGTCTTATGAGTGAGATTGAATTAATTAATCAAAAACCATATATTTCAGTTATCATTGTTGCGCATAATAGAAAAGAGTTTTTAAAATATGCAATCGAGTCTGCAATAAATCAGACATTGGAGAAAAATGAATACGAGATCATAGTAATTAAAAACTTTGATGAGCCTGACGTGGATAAATTAATCAAAGAATCAAATATTATTAGCATAAAATCTTCTGATGAAAGTCTTGTAGGAGATGATCTTGCTATTGGTATAGGTTCATCCCGAGGTGAAGTAATTGCGTTTCTTGACGATGATGATACTTTCCTCGAAAATAAATTGGAGGTAATTTATGGCTTATTCCATAAAAATGAAAATATTGTTTATTATCATAATGCACAGATTTTTAAGAGCTTAGATGGAAGCAGTGAACCAAAATTAAAGAATTTCAAGGCATGTTTCCCTAATAATTATTTGATTTCAAAATTTAAAAAAATAGTAAGAAAATATACACTAAGTCCACTCATATTTAATATTAGCTCAATATCAATTAGAAGATCGCATTATGTCAAATACATTGATGCGCTAAAATCACTCGCGAATCACACCGATGATTTCTTTTTTTTTGTAGGGTTAGATACGGGTGGCATTTATTGTTTTGATAATAGAAAATTAACAGTTTATCTTAGGCATCAAAGTGCAAGTAAAGCTATATTAAAGTCAAATGATAAACTCTCTTTTCTGTTAAAAAAAGCCGATATTCAGGAGAAAGGGGCATTAGCATCAAAATATATTTTAGGTCTCGTAAATGATGAAAGATTAAAAAATATACTAAAAGCAAGGATGGAATTAGAACAGTTAAGCAACAATATATATATGAGAATTTTTAACAGAAATCTTCTTTTAAAATGCATTTGGAATTCAAGATATTATGGATTCAAGCATACGATTTTGGAATTGTATCTTGTAGTTAAAGATTTATTAAAAGAGTAACTAGTCAATATTCTTAAACTCTGATCAAAGTAAGCAGAATTATTATGTTTAAATTAGAACCATTGTAGAGACGTGGGGTAAGACACTTGGGTTTCTTCTTGAATGGCTGAATTATATATAAAAAATGTAAATCAGGTAATACAAAAGTGCAAAGGAAAAGTACTTAGAAAAGGGTTTGGGTTATAATGCCCAAATTTAAAAGAGATACCAAGCATGAAGGGTGAGATAAGACCGTTGAAATAGAAATTGTTAAGGTTCATTTATCTATACGAGAATGTACAGTCAAATGAGGAAGAAAAAAATCTTATATATTTGTGATTTAAATTTGGAAAACGGTGGTGCACAGAGAATCACTATAGAGACTTTGCCATGTTTATCAAAGGCTTTTGATATTTTCCTATATGTGGAAAATAAACCAAGTGCAGACACCTTAAAACTTCTAAGCAACCTGGAAGTTCACATAATCGTGGATTTTAAACTTGCAAAGGATAATCTCAAAAACTTACTTATAAGGGAAGAGATTGAATTAAACATCATACAGTATGAAAATCCTCGCTGGATCATATTGGGTTATGAAATTTGGAAAGATATAGGCGTTAATTACACAGTACTATTTTATGAACTTCCATTTATCAATACTCCAACAAAAAAAGTTTTTGCAAATTGGTATCTCTTTTAAATTTGGGCA
>JAKBQK010000048.1 GCA_021835265.1 Thermoplasmata archaeon | reverse complement strand
CAAACTGGGATCTCGGGATCAACATGCAACTGCTGTGGACTACAACACATGGCTATTTAATGTTCGAAACGGGGGATTTTGAATTCAATGGCATTTTGTCATTTCTTCAGTTACACAGTACTTACATTGCTTTCCCGATCGCATTTATCTACAATATGATGCCTACCCCACAATTTTTATTCATCCTTCAATCATTGGTTCTCTCTTGTTCAATTATCCCACTTTTTTTAATAGGTAGGCACATTGGTGTTAGCAGGAAGATTTTATTTCCGGCGCTAGTTGTGTACTTGCTTAATTTTGGAATAGTTTCAGGGTTAATGTATGATTTTCACTGGGAGACATTTCTACCACTCGAATTCTTTGGCATGTTTTATCTTTTGCTAAGAAGAAAATATGCGCTTTCAGTCGTACCATTCATAATTGGTTGTTCAACTCTGGAAGTCTTTCCTTTTTTAGCTGCAGGTGGAATCCTCTATTTTATTGTTGAAAGAATTCCAATTGCACGTTTTGGAAACTGGACAAAGGAGAAGGTAAGGGAGGCCCTTGAATTATCAGTTTACCTGTTTTCAACCGTAGTTTCATATGTCTTGATTAGAATACTGCAACTGTCCATAGTTCCTAAACTAATCGGCCAGGAAACACACCTTGCAAGCGTAAGTTCTTCTGTTACTTCTCTATTTGTCATAAACATCAGCCTTGTCATACTTCCCCATTCATTGCTTTATTGGCTGCTCCTTTACTCCGCATTTGGTTATATTTCAGTTTTTTATCCAAAACATGTAATTCTTGCTATTCCGTGGATGTTCAATACGTTTTTATTATTTCCATCGTTCGCATCGTATTTTGGCAATCAATATGCAATAATCGCCTCCATCCCAATTGCTGTAGGTTTTATTTATGGCCTCAAAGAATTGCATAAAATCGATATCCATCACCCGCAATTCGTTGTGGTTATTGTGTTGTTTGTTACAATATTTTCATTAACTGTTTTTTCGCTTCTGAGTGCTGACAGTAGATTACTATTATCTTTTCGAAATGCATCGTCGATACTTATTTTAGATATATTAATAGCACTGCCTATTCTTTCCTTGTTAATTCCTGTATTTCGAGGCAAACACAGCGACAATCAGATCAATCAACACGGAAATCATGAGCTCAGAAGACAATATCGATCGCTTAATTTCAATCGTCAATTTAAGTGCATATGCATTTTATTCACCATGTTATTAGTTTTTAATTTCATGATGAGTCCTCTAAACACAAAAAATTTTGAGGCCACTCCCATGCCTGGCTATCAATTTAAAGATTCGATTAATCCTGAATTCAAATTCGTTCACTATCTTGTTTCAAAAATAGGTCCCCATAGTAGTGTAGTAGCTTCTGACAACTTGTTTCCATTCGTAGCGAATAATCCCAATGCGTACGCGATTACGTGGTTTCCGTTTAACGCTTCTCAAACGCCTTTTTTCCCTTTTAATATGTCGCATTTTCCTGATTTCGTACTAGCAGATAGTTCTCAATTCTTTCTTATGCCGTCATTCCTCTCTGCTGCAGTTTTTAATTCCTCGGATTATGGGCTTATTGAATACATTAATTTCAATCAGTATCCTGGATCTATATATCTTTTTGAATTCCACACTCATCAGGCTACAAAATATTATAACGTTTCAACTCAACCGAATCAACTGTATTTCTATTCAAAGAACCTTGCCGTTGGTCCGTCAGGAAGGATTGCCCCATACAAAGACAGTATGTTTGGCTCAGTAATTCAGAGCGACCCCACGAATAATCTGAGCGGCAATAGTCACACGATTTGGTATGGCCCTTATTTTACCTTTGAGCCTGGCTATTACAAGGTGATTATTTCGTTGAGAGGTGGCACTTACAAAAAAAGTTCTAACAATTTGCCCGTTTTATATATGAATTCAAATGGATTTAGAAGTCAAACATACTACTCGTTAAACGTTTATTCTTCACAACTTTCTAGTCAGACATGGACAACATTCAGTTTTCTAATTCAAATTAATGAACCATATCCGTTGACTGAATTTAGAGGTTATCTTGGTTATAATGATTCAGGGGCCTACGGATGGGTAATGTTGAATTACATTGAAGTATTTTATTTACACAGCCCGTGAATGCAAGCCGGGAGTGGGACACAATTCCCCTAACCGGCGGTCATGTTAAACAGATTATGCTATGTGCTCTTGCACATAACAGCCGTCCTGATCCTGTCCTCACTTCTCTGCGGTATATGTCATCCTGTAGTTCTCTTGTCTGCAAGCTTCTAAAGATTATCTACTGGGTCCTCAAAGAAGGGAGAAAATGCAGGGAAAGAATGAATGGACCAAGAAATTAATGTTAGGGAATAGTCTCGATAACTGTTCTATGTGGTCAGGCTTCGTCAAGGTGATTGAGGGATTCCCTGACAATGGATTCCCACATGTGCCATATTGAGGGCTGGAGCCTCGGATAGCTGATTGTAACGAAGCCGGAACATTCAGAGGAGATGATAAGTAAGGCTTAAGTCTTAAGGCCAACCGAAAAGGGGTCTCTTCACATATTTGAACTGTTACAATTTTGTAAGTATCTGAAACATGATTTTAAAACAAATTTTATAAACTTTTGAAGGTAATATTAATTGGGTTATTGCCAAAAAAATGATGACCCCCATGTAAACATCTGTTTCAAGCATGGCGGTTGTTAATGCTAGGTAAAACTGTCTCACGCTGCTCCTCCCATTGGTAAATAAGTTAAGCCTCAAAGAGTAGCTCGCCGCTTCGAGTCTGCCGTATTCTAGAAGGACTGGCACGTTACAAAAAATATTGCTAAATTTTTCATAAGAATCAATCATAAACTTTATGAAAATTACGGAATGATTAATGTATTCATCTAAATTCACTTTTTTTACAACTGATTTCGAAAAAGAGACATTCCGTCGATAAAACGTAATCTTTCTTGAGTCATAGACTACATTTACTTGGTTTCTAAAAGTAAACGGAACTAGAAATATTAGTTCATCTCCTGCTATTCCTTCACAATTTAACAGTTTTATTACATCATCCTTATAATAAAATTGTTTGCTTATACACATTGACGAAGTATTGAAATTCATTCTGTTTCTTCTTAATTTCCAAAACAATTTTCTCGAGGTTGAAGAGGAAACTTTGAAAATCTTAGCAAAATTTGAATCTAATTTGTGCCTTCCACTTCCATTCATATATTGGTTTACGTCATGTGTTTTAAGGGTATTATTCTTGTAGAATGCAATGTCTGGATATGAGGTAAAAACGTTATAGACAACTTCGAGTTTTTCAGGCGCAAAAGCGTCATCATCTTCCAAGAAACATATGATTTCACCCTTGCTCGAGTTCATTCCCTCCGCATATTTTGCTGTTCCTTTCTTCGAACTTGATTCTATAACTCTCAGGTTCATTCCAGGAAATTCTTGCAGTGTCAGCCGAATGTTTGTAACCAATATTACCTCAAATTTCTCCATATTCAACGTTTGGTTTTGCAATGATCTCAATGCATCATTTATGTATTTGTCTCGATCATAGACTATGACAATAACAGAAATGTAAATTTGATTTGTTTCAGACGCCGATGTGCCTGCCATGATGTCCGCGCAACGATTTAGGTTATTTAGATAAAAGGAGGTCAAACCTATAATAACTTGTATTCATGCCGGGATTGATTGGAATAAACTCGACTTGAAATCCGAATTTGACTGCGATGCGTTCGATCTCAGTTTTCCCCCACCAAGTTCCGAGATGCGGCCGACCTTCTCTTTCGCACCGATAATAGTATGCTTTCTTCTCGTCGGTATTATAGTAATTCCACATTTTCTCGATATCTGGAATATT
>JAKBQK010000205.1 GCA_021835265.1 Thermoplasmata archaeon | reverse complement strand
GCACTGATTGATTATCTGCCACAATGATTGAAATCAACCACCTTTTTTTATAATCATTTGATAGCATATATGTAAAAAAATTAGTATTTACAGGTATGGCATAATTTTGCAACTAAAAAAATCAATTTAAAGAATACTAATTAAGGTTATATAATCCAAAGGAATGAATACTCATGAGCTACAGGGATTCAATGAATTTTAAAGGCTCTAAAGCAACACAGTTACTGAGAGATCAGCATTATACAACCGTTGGAGTTACCGAAGATTTTTTGGACAACAAAATTGATATTACTAAATTTTTAAAGCACATAGATTATACAATAAAAGTTCATTTTTCTCTGGAGGATGTAATACTCATTCCCGCATTTAGTCCATTTCTGAAGAAATACATGGAGTTCGAAGAGCCTATTCGAATAATTTCAGGCGAACATGCATCGGTGAAAAGTATATTTAATGGGATTAACAAACCAAGAATCTATGAAGGAGAACAGGACATAACCCTCACTCAGGAGGAAATAATAGGAAAGGGCGGTCAGATAGCAAAGATCATGCTTCAACACGTTTACAAGGAGGAAAACGGGCTATTTAATCTCGTGGAACAATATCTACCAGAGCCTGAAAAGAATAGGGTCGGAAATGAATTAAGTATGAGATATACAACGCTGGACAATGAGTACAATACTCAATCTAAAAAGTAATAACAAGAATAAATTCAGCCTTTCATATTTTATATACAATCATTAGCTTTTTCTGACGTTTTTTGCAATTTCAATCGGAAAAAAAGCATTATATGTAAGGCTTTTCATTTATTTACACTCAGGAAATATTATCATATCTAATGAGAGGTGTTCAGAATGGGTGAAAAAGGTTTATCAATCGTTATTTCTACAGGAACAGAAGAAAAAATGGTGATGCTTGGCGTTCTGAGTCAGACAGCCGTTAATTTGGGAATGCCACTGAGAATTTTTATCACTGGCACTGCTATAACTCTGTTTCTGAAGGATGGATACAAAAAGCAGCCAATAATCCCAGCAGGGTTCAATGATTTCATGAAGGAACTCAGAGATGGTCTTGCTAGGGTGAAGTTTCAGGGGTGGCATGAACTTTTACAGAGTTCTGTTAAAGATGGTGATGCGAAGGTATATGCATGCTCATTGATGTCAAGCGCACTGAATCTCCAGAAAAAAGACTTTGATCCCATGGTAGAGGATATTGTCGGAGCAACAAACTTTATGATTCAGTCCACGGAAAACCAGATTATAGTATTGTGAGGTGATTAGAATGGCAACTTTTAATGTAAATAGCATAGGAACAGCATGCCCCGGTCCAATTACAGATCTCATAAGGGCATATAAAAAAGCACAAAACGGGGATATGATAGTTCTGGTCGCCAACGACCCGGGTGTGGTACCAGATGCAAAAATATGGTGTGAAAGAACAAGGAATGAGTTCGTAAGTTCAAAGGATACTGGCGATTCCCTTGAAATTACCATTAAAGTGACAGGCAAGAAGGCATAGAATAGGCATTTGAAAACATAATACTAACATTTGAATCTCAAATCAAAATTGATGATTAGTAGTTGTTTTCCAAGTAATTGCATGAAAGTGATAAGAATGAAAAAAATAGCAATAATCGGAAGCGGCGCTGGGGGGCTCATAACATCCAGCAAGTTGGCGAAAGAACTGTCAAAGGAGATTAAAAATGAAGAGGTTTCTATCACACTGTACGATAAGAAAACTGAACAGGAATTCCAGCCAGGATATCTTGAAGTTGCATTTCGTGGAACTGATCCTTCAAAGATAAAGAAACGTGTGAATAAGCTAGTTAATCCAGGCGTCAATATGGTTTATGAGAATGTTGAAAAAGTAGACCTTGCAAACAGGTATATCAGGACTGAAGGGAGTGACAAAAATCGGGATTTTGATTATTTGGTCATATCAACAGGAGCATCTCCAGACTATGAACAGATTCCAGGGCTTAAGGAAGCAAACAGAGATTTTCATACAAATGCCGATAAGTCGAGTCTTATTTATAACGAGATTTCAAACATAAAATCAGGAAAAATAGTTGTGGGAATTGGAGGGCTCCCCTACAAATGCCCACCTTCCCCAAATGAGTCCGCTTTTATGCTGGATGAATATTTCACAAGAAAGGGGATAAGAGACAAGGTTGAAATAGTATACGTAACTCCTTTCACTAGGATATACTCTGCCGAGTCAATAAGCGAAGTAATAGAACCAATTTACAAAAACAGATCAATTGAAAGTATTACCACGTTCAACACAGATACTGTTGATCCTGAGAAAAAAGAGATCACGTCTCTTGAAGGAGAAACGCTGAAATATGATCACCTGTTTCTCACACCACCGCATAAAACGGCAGGATTCCTTAAAGGGTCAGAGTATTCAGACGAAGACGGATGGGTAAAGGTTGATAAGAAAGACCTTCATATAACGACCTATGACAATGCATTTGCTATTGGTGATACAACAAATATACCAATATCGAAGGCAGGTGTTGAGGCACACCTTGAGGGAATCGTCGTGGGAAGCAATATAATCGGAGATATAAGAGGCACTGATAAGAATTACAAATTCACGGGAAGAACCCAGTGTTCCATGGAAACAGGATTTCACAAGGCAACTTTCGTTGTTGGAACCTATGATAGACCTGTGGAGAAGATAGAACCATCAAGAATGAATTACATGGAAAAAAAGGTAATGGAGGAAATTTACTGGAGTTCACTTCGTGGTCACTATGAATGGCTGTTCAAATACCATTTCAAGGAGGATTATTTTCAGGATTAATTATTATGCCTTTGTTAAATCTCTCACTCAACTCATCCAACAATTTCTTTCAATTTTCTGACTTTCTTTATCAATTTTGAGAATCCCATAAAATCAAGTTGCTGTTTTGCATCAGAAAGAGCTTCATCCGGATTGTTGTGTACTTCAATTTCCAGCATATCCGTTCCCGAAGCGACTGCTGCCATGGCCAGTGTCTCGACATATTCTCTCTTTCCTGCAGGATGGCTTGGATCTGCACAAACAGGCAAATGTGATCTTTCTCTTAAAACAGGTATGGCACCACTATCCATCATGAATCTCGTACTGTCCTCAAAGCTTCTCACACCGCGATAACACATCACAACGTTTCCATTACCTCCTGATAGAATGTATTCAGCTGAATTTAGCCATTCTGATATTGTATTTCCCATTCCGTTCTTCAGGAGTACAGGCATTCCTTTCTGACCTAAAAATTTCAGAAGCGCAAAGTTCTGTGAATTCCTTGACCCTACCTGAATCATGTCAATATTTCCATCAAAATGTTTGTAATAGGATAGATCCATAATTTCTGAGACAGTTGGAAGTCCAGTGTAATCGCTAACTTTCTTCATCATGTTAATTCCCTTAACTCCTAAACCCTGAAAGGAATATGGAGTTGTCCTGGGTTTGAAAGCTCCTCCTCTCAGCATATCTGCACCCATTTCCTTAACTCTCTCTCCAATTTCCATCAACTGCTCTTCTGATTCTACTGCGCATGGACCTGCAGCAATCACAAGTTTTCCAGATCCTATTTTTACGTTTCCAACAGTAACATTAGTAGAGTCCTTTTTCACCTTTCTTGAGTACAGGCCATCAGATATCACCATTGCATCCTTGATCGGTATGTATTCAATATTTTCTGTGGAGGAGAAATTAGTGATAAAAAGGCTCCTTCCATAAAGACTGATCTTTCGGAACGACATTGAAGAATCCATGAGGGCATCGTTCACGAATGGTTCGTTCGCCTCATTATTTGGTATTATTATCAAAAATTTCACCTCTTAGTTCATCAATGGTTTTACTTACAGTCTCAATTGCATCCTT
>JAKBQK010000264.1 GCA_021835265.1 Thermoplasmata archaeon | reverse complement strand
GGGTAACACCTTTCCTTAGCTTTTCCTTGTGAAATATTCATCAAGCATGAATGCAGACTCATTTGGAGATGGTGGGCATTTATAAGGTAGACCCCCAATACCAACCACTATTTTCCCGGATTTTATACCTGAAATCTCTTTATAAATAAGGCCAGAGTTACTGGCATTTGTGTGAAAGTCTTTATTTGCTTCCCTAAGTCCGGGAATCTGATCATAATCTGGAGATGATCCTGTTGATATGACCAAATAATCAAAATCCCTATTTTCGTCACTCCCTTCAGTCCTGATATACCTGTTTGCAAGATCTACTTTTTCAACATTCTCATACACTATCTTAACCCCAGGGGTCACCAGCTTATTCACATCTTTCCTTATCTTTGAAGGATCAGTTCCACGGAATGCCACCTCAAGATATCCAGGCTGGAATTCCTGTTCAGTTTTCTTATCATATAGTGTGATAGAAACCTCTTCTTTCTTGATCTCATTTGACAGTTCCCTTGCTAATTTACTGGATGTTATAAGTCCCCCAGCACCGCTTCCAATTACAGCAATTTTTTTCGTTTTAACCACCTTTGTATTATTTTGAAGATTGATTGCCAGTAACCGCTTTTTCTTTCAGGTTGCAATGACAATCTCATTTTCCTGACTGTATCATTTCTATGCCTTTCTTCCCGTCACCTTAATGGTAATTTCAAAAGAGTTGTCTATTTCCTTGGAACCGACAAACTCGTTTTTTGTTCTTTCACACCACACTTTTGCGTCTGGCACTGCACCAGGATCGTTAGCAACAAGTATTATGGTGTCCCCATTCTGTGCTTTTTTATAAGCTCTTATTAGATCCGTTATAGGACCTGGGCAAGCTGTCCCTTTGCTGTCTACATTAAATGTTGTCATTTTAATCACCTCACAGCATAATGATCTGGTTTTCAGCAGATTGAATCATGAAATTTGTTGCCCCTACAATATCCTCAACAATTGGATCGAAATCCTTTTTCTGGAGATTCAAAGCACTTGACATTAATGAACATGCGTAAACTTTTGCATCACCATCTTTCACTGAATTCTGTAAAAGTTCGTGCCATCCCTGAAACTTTACCTTTATAAGACCCTCCCTTAACTCTTTCATGAATCCTTCAAACCCGGCAGGAACAACTGGCTGCTTTGTATACCCATCTTTCAAAAACAGAGGAATAGCTGTACCGGTGATGAAAACTCTCAATGGCATTCCAAGATTAACAGCTGTCTGGCTCAGGACTCCCAGCATCACCATTTTTTCTTCAGTTCCCGTAGATATTACGATTGATATACCTTTTTCACCCATTTTAATCACCCTTTACCCGGTAATAATAAATTGCGTGGCAAATGATAAATAAGCAACCTTAGCTGTAAGTCTTTTTTGCGACGGCATAAAGGTATATTAAGATATTAAATGGTGAATTGTGCCCTGAATTGATAAAATAAGTTTATCCAAAGATGATTACTTTTGGGGCATATTTTTATACTCGCTGTTCAGTTTCGTAAACTTCACAGTCAACTGTTCTGCTACCCTGTCCTTTTCAGGATCAGGAAGATACTGTTCTACAAGACTGAAAAGCCCGTTTTCCTCTTTATATACATGCTGAAGCATGATCTTTGCTATCTGACCGCCCTTTCCTATTATTTCCTCCTGAGCGAGGGTTATGTCCTGTTCTCCTTCATAGATTCTTGGTTTGTTAATCCCATTAAATATACCTTTCACTGATACATGTTCGCCTGATATTATTCTAATAGGCTCCTCGAACTCCATGTATTTCCTCAGAAATGGACTAAATGCGGGAATGAGTATTACATCCTCCAGAGAAAAATGAACTTTTATTGTATAATCTATGTGCTTTAAAAATTCAGTAATATCAATTTTGTTGTCCAAAAAATCTTCGGTAACTCCAACGGTTGTATAATGCTGATCTCTCAGTAACTGTGTTGCTCTAGAGCCTTTAAAATTCATTGAATCCCTGTAGCTCATGAGTATTCATTCCTTTGGATTATATAACCTTAATTAGTATTCTTCAAAGTGATTTTTTAATTGCAAAATTATGCCATACCTGTAAATACTAATTTTTTTACATATATGGCTATCAAATTATTATAAAAAAAGGTGGTTGATTTCAATCATTGTGGCAGATAATCAATCAGTGCTTCACTGGATAATGATTCCATCTCTGATATTTCACTCTCTGTAAGTTTAAATGCTGCTGAATCCGCATTTTCCTTTGCCTGCTTGATGTTCTTTGCACCCGGGATTGGTATTACATCCTTCTTTGAAAGCAACCAGTTCAGAGCAATCTGTGCTGGCGTTTTTGAATATTTCTCACCAAGAGACCTCAGTAGTGAAAGAACTTCCTTTACGGCCTCAAGATTCTTAGGGGCAAAAAGTTCGTTTCCTTCCCTAACATCACCCCTGGGTATATTTCCCGGGTTGTACTTTCCAGTCAGCACACCCTGTGCCAGTGGACTCCATGCGATTATGCTTATATTGTGTTTTTTACAGTATGGAATAACTTCTTCCTCTATGTTTCTCTGCAGTAGATTATACCTTACCTGGTTTGATACTATTGGGACATCTCCCAGTATTCCTCTTGCCTCCTCAATGTCCCTGACCGCAAAGTTGCTGACACCTATTGCCCTGATTTTACCCTCTTCGTATAGCTTTTTCATTGCCCTGAATGTCTGGCTCATAGGAATCTGCTCCCATGGATCGGGCCAGTGAATCTGGTAAAGATCGATGCGATCTACTCCAAGTCTCTTAATACTAGCTTCGGCTGCTCTCTGCAGTTCGTCATACCTAAGATGGGCCCCATACACTTTTGTAGCAACGAAGAAATTTTCCCTGCCATATTTTTTTAAAGCCCTTCCCAGTACCTTTTCACTGTTCCCGTTTCCGTACTGCTCGGCTGTATCAACAAAATTAATTCCATTCTCCTTTGATACTCCAACTGCTTCTATAACATTTTCTTCATCGGCGTTCCATGCATTACTTGCCTGCCATAAACCCATACCAATTTTTGAAACTTTTAATTCTTTTTTCCCACCTAATGTCACATAATCCATAGAATCATTATGAAAAATTCAAGTATAAACCTATCTTTTCTTTTATGAATAGGCTTATTCTACCATTTAGATAGCTTATTTCAATTGCAGATAGAGGAAGGTATAAATATAAATCTTTTAATTGAATCTATTATGACAGAAAGAACTGAAAACAGGGAAGTACTTCCAACTGAAGAAAAATACCACCCCAGCATGGGTTCCTTTGAAAAGACTTACAGGGATTCAATAGACCACCCTGATGAATTCTGGTCAAAGGCGGCCACGATACTGGACTGGGATAGGCGCTGGGATAGGGTTCTTGATGAGAGCAATCCACCATTTTACAAATGGTTTGTAAATGGTAAATTGAATGTTTCATATAATGCAGTGGATAGACATTTACTTTCACACAGGAGAAACAAGGCAGCCTTCATTTGGGTTGGTGAGAATGGAGAGGAAAAGATCATAACTTACGATGGACTTTACAGAAGAGTAAATAATCTTGCCTTCGCTCTTCAGAATCTTGGAATAAAGAAGGGAGACAGAGTTCTTATTTATCTTCCAATGATTCTTGAAGCTCCAGTTGCAATGCTTGCCGCAGCTAGAATAGGTGCAACATTCTCATTCGTCTTTGCAGGTTTTGGAGCCTCAGCAGTTGCAGAAAGGATTGAGGATGCGAAGGCAAAGATGGTAATAACGGCCGATGGTGGCTACAGGAATGGAAAAATTGTAGAGTTGAAGAAAATTATTGATGAAGCGCTGGAACAGACATCAACTGTATCTAACGTTATTGTTGTAAGAAGAACAGG
>JAKBQK010000228.1 GCA_021835265.1 Thermoplasmata archaeon | reverse complement strand
ATAAGGAAGAAACTGCCTCAGAGAAAGCAGACGGAGGAGACTCTGAAGATCAACATGCACAACCTGAGACAGTACAGCTATCTGAAGCGTACTAATCCAGAGATGATAAAAGATTACAGGGGACTCTACTCAAAATAATATTGTCCCAAAGCCGTTGGAATACTATGGGCAGAAATCACAGCAATAATACTAGGAGATTTTAATGCATACGTCTGGTTGATTCTCGAGGCAACTATAGCTGAATTTATTGGTCATATAATAGGCAATATAGCGCTTCCCGCATATTATCTTAGGCGTGAAGAGTTTTCATGGCTAAAACATGTTGCTCTACCTACTGGTAGCATAATAATAATACTATTTGGTATATTTTATACGTTCTATCCAGTTAGCTCCCCGATAATTTATGCTCCTGTTTTTATGATTATAATACTGGTAATCTCAGCCTATTGGCATTATGAGCGCACCAAGAAAAATGGCACAGATGTTTCGAATCAAGGAATTGAGTCTCTAGCTATCGAAGCAGGTTTATCCGGTCGTGAATAACCCATACACCTGTTATAATTTAGTCAAATATACCAGTTCTCCTAAATTTTAATAGTTTTTCAAATTTTTCAGGTACAACTGAATGTACCAATCCTAATTTTTCGAATTTTCCCGCAATGTCAATCAACATCTTTTCCTTCTTTCGATGAGCTGCGATTTGAATAGATACTGGAAGCCCCGCAACCTTTCCAACAGGTAAGGAAATAGCGCAATAGTCAACAAAATTATAGATACTGGTAAATGACATAAGTTTTAGTAAGAAATTTTCATCTTTGAGACGAGAATCATCTTTTCTGGGGGCAATAATAGGTTGAGTTGGTGATATTAAAAAATCAAACCTCTCTGATAATTCTTTGAACTTCCTAATTACGAATTTACGGTATTTTACAGCGTTTATATATTCCTCAATAGTTATCTTTGAACCGGATTCAATCTGTTTAGAGGTCTCCATAGTATACCTCTCTTTAAATTTTTTAATTAGTCCATAGTGTATTGTAGCATTCTCTGACATGTCAATAATATCATCTGCTCTTGAAATACCATTGAGAGTGTCAATTTCAGTATCAAAGAAAGAAACATCTATTTCTGATGAAAATTTAGATATAATTTTCTTTATTTCACCGGATACGGCATCGTCGGATGCATTAAGAAAATTTTCAATTATTCCAAACCTATACCCAGAACGCTCGTGGGTATTATCAAATTTATAACCAATACTTGAAAGTGTAAATATGAGGTCGTTAACGCTTCTCGAGAAAAATCCAATAGTATCTAAGGAGGGTGATTCTGGAAAAATACCTGTCATTGTTAATTTCCCAAATGGAGTTTTGAACCCAACAACACCACAAAATGCGGCGGGAATTCTTACAGAACCTGCAGTATCAGTCCCAAGGGCCACAGGGGTCAACCCCGCGGAAACGGCAGCAGCTGAACCTCCACTGGAGCCTCCTGTAATTCTTTCAATATCCCAAGGGTTGTTTGATTTTGGAGTAATAATACCTGTAGCAAATTCATGTGTCTGAGTTTTTCCCAGAATTGTACCTCCAGATCTGAGGTAGAGTTTAATTATGCTAGAATTGGAAGGTGCAACATAATTTCTGAAAACATCAGACCCAAATTTAGTAGGCCACCCTTTTACATCAATTATATCTTTTACCGCAATAGGCAGACCCGCCAAGTTGGATCTAATATCGATGTTTTTTGGAAATAAATCCTTTCTGTTCGGTAAATACGTGAATGAATTAATCTTTGAATCAATATTTATTATGTTATCTCTATAGTCATCTATTAAATCAAACGGGTCTAATTTTTTCTCTCTCATAGACACAACAATAGAGTTTAAGCTTGGAAATTGACCCATTTGCTTGTCAACAGAAATTGGTATAAATATCCTTGCTTAACATCTATGTAGGCACCTATATTAGATTAACAGGGTATCCAGGGAGGTTATTTCCAAACGCTTATATCCACAACTTCTCTTTTTCCCTACCCGATCCACCTTTAATTAAGGATGGCTCCTAACTCAATTCATGTAAGTTAAATCGCCTATAACAATCATTTCCCTATACGAGACTATTCCTAAAAACCACATTGTGAGTTTTAGTTGATTTTATTTCTGAACACGGTTTTAACATTATTTTGACAATTCACTTTAACACGGGAATAATGTGCTATATTCAGAGTAATTATGTCGGTTCTTTTCATTTTTACAGCAATATCCTTACAATATCTTTGATTCACATATCTGTCGCAACCACACAATAAATATATACCTAGAAGTAGTATACTTAGAAGTATGCAATTAATCGGTAGAGAGAAAGAACTGAACTCTCTCAAGGAGTTCTTCAGTACTAACAGGGCAGAGCTTATTTTCGTATCCGGCCCACGAAGAGTGGGAAAGACAACTTTGCTTATGAACTTCATAGAGACCCATGGCGGGATATATTTATTATCAAGAGATACCACTTTAATCGACAACCTCAGTAGATTCTCGTCTGTTATTTCGCAGGAATTGAATGACGAGTTAGTTCGCGTTAATCCACTGTTATCTTGGGATGCTTTTTTTGAATACCTGTCCCGCCTACGAGGAAGAGTTTTGGTGGTTTTAGATGAATTTCCTTACCTGTTGAAATCCTCTCCTGATCTGCCCTCTATACTACAATCATGGTGGGACATGAAGCTGAGCCGAACCCAGATTATGTTAGTTTTAATGGGATCATCCGTCTCCATGATGGAAAAACTTGCAGAGTACAAATCCCCAATTTATGGAAGGAGAACCGGTCAAATAAGGTTAAACCCCTTCGGGTATAGCGAAGTACCTAAATTCCTTCCAGAATACAAGGATGAAGATAATGCCATAGTGTACGGCATCCTGGGCGGCATGCCTGCTTACTTACGTTCTTTCGACGGGAATCACTCTGTTTGGGAGAATTTAAAGAATAAATATCTCTCGAGCTCCTCAGTCCTGTATATTGATCCGGTCTTTGTTCTCAGGGATGAACTGGATGAACCAAGACGCTATTTTGCGATCCTGGAGTCCATTAGCAAGGGGAAAAACACCATCTCAGAGATTAGAGACACCACCGGACTAGCCACAAGTATTCTCTCGAAATACCTGAGCGTATTGATTGATCTCGGACTCGTAAAGAAGTTCTTACCTTTTGGAATGAGAAGGAACGGGAGGTATTTCATAGTAGACAACTACTTTGACTTCTGGTTCAGATTCATCTACCCTAACTCTGATTTGATTGAATCAGGAAGATCTGAACAAGTTCTGGAAATAATCAAGAATGATTTGAACCATTACATGGGCAAGATATACGAGCGAATAGTGAGAGAGTATTTGAGTCGTACGTTAATAGGTGTTGCACCCCTCTGGTTCCACGATATGGAGATAGACCTCGTGGGTAAGGAGATGGATGGTAGCGTTGCCGTAGCGGAGGTCGAGTGGTCTGATCTTACAGAACGTGATGTCAGCAGAGAGCTTGAAAAGCTCAGGAACAAAGTTCTGGATTTGAAAATTGGAAGAGTCATGAAGCATCTGTTATTCATAAAGAAAATGGAGGGAAAGCACATGCCAGGTGTGATAGAGCTGAGCGAGATTTATCAAAGGTCGGATCTATGAGAACAGGGTCAGTCACAGATATGTTGAAATAACCTAACTCCAAGAAACATGGGCGGTAAGTTCCTGAAACATCATTGTTCACTCTCATAGAAGCTGATTTAACTCATCTCTAAACAAAATCGTAACTGGTCAGTCTAAAGTGCACGTGATGTTTTGAAATAGTGTGCAATGAACCGAAAGATCCATATATAACGAATACATTATATTAGTATAATGATTAAACTCCTTGCA
>JAKBQK010000450.1 GCA_021835265.1 Thermoplasmata archaeon | reverse complement strand
CTTGTTTACGGTTATGGTGGATTCAATATCTCATTACTGCCATCATATAACAATCTATTCGCCTATTTGCTTAACAATGGTGTAAATGTGGTAATATGCAACCTGCCTGGAGGTGGAGAGTATGGAGAGGAATGGCACAAATTGGGTATGAGAGAAAATAAGATAAATGTATATGAATCCTTTCAGGCAGTAATAAAGAAATTAAAAAAGGAAGGAAAACGTGTAATCTGCTATGGAGTTAGCAATGGTGGATTACTCTCATCATATACCCTCACACAGATTCCTGAATATATTGAGGGGGCAGTTATTGGAAATCCAGTAATAGATTTGATGAGGTTTCACAGGTTACTGGCAGGACAGTACTGGGTCAGTGAATATGGAAACCCTGACGATGAAAATGATGCCATATTTCTGAAAAAATACTCATCTTATGAACAGCTAAAACCTGAAAAGTATCCCCCATCGTTGACTTATTCAAGAATGTCAGATGATCGGGTACATCCTGCACATGCCCTAAAATTCTATGATAAACTTATTTCATATGGCAATGAAGCGTATCTTATGATTGGAGAGGGAGGTCATCTGGGTTCCGGTTTGGGGGATACTGTTGATGAAACTGCTTTTATAGCAAGCTTTATCGAGTATGTATTCTCTAAAGATTCGAATATGTAGTCTTCCAAACTTTTCAAAAGCCATAAGCTTTCTCCATCTTTATTTAACATATTTTAGAATTTCAGAGGATGCATGTTTTGTATTCCTATTCAACCTCTGGCTTTTTTTCTCACCTTTGAGGCTGAATCTAAGTCGAATTTAATGATCGACTTCATTAATTATTATCGATATCTCTGAGCCACTTGAATTTATTCAGATGATCACAATTTATTGCGTTCATGGATAATGTTATGAGTCTCAAAATTAGATCTGATTTTCATTCATAGTTCAATTAATTATTTTGACGTCTATACTTACCTTCTCAGTTACCTCCTTTCCATTAAAATGAAATAAAACAATACTATCTATTGGAGCTTACTTATATTTCAGGCATCGATCACTGGCTAATCTTCAATTGCTGGTCTTTTATTACAACTATGGGAAATAATTCACTTATATTTAGACCTTAAAATATGTATTTTAAAAATATGCATTTACATTTCATGACATTACTGAATTTTCTTCTGAATTATTTTTTCCCTTAAGCCCCCAATAATGTCATTCCCATGAGAGCAGATCAGATTGTTTTGGCTTATACCCTTTATGGCATTATTTAGTGATTCATATGATGATCTAACTATCAGGCTATCTGGCGTATCTGTAAATCCTTCATTACAAACTAATAGTTCACCGTTTGAAGCCCCCATCGCAATATCCCCGGTAATTATACTTCCATCACCGTCTGTCAGAATCATTTCATCTATGTATGGAACTTCATCTCCTTTCTTCTTATATACCATAACCCGCCTTGAATTGAGCCAGAATATTTTTCCTTCCCTGTATATTTCATAGTTGGCTATTTTCTTTTCCCTGTAGGTTTTCACAGGAGATACCGAAATAGAATCACTCTGATCTGGAACGTATACAGGTATATTCAATTTATAGGACAGATATCTTGATCCTCTGGTATGATCAGCAGTTGTGATTATTATGGCTTCTGGTCTTCCCATCAATAATATTGCCTTTTCAATGCCATGTACATAGGGAGGATCAATCAATAGTATTTTACCGTTTTTAATTAGTAAATGTCCCACCATGTCCCAATCATACTCTGGATCCTGTGTTCTCCATGAAAATTTATTCTCCAATACTGGTGTTAGCATAAGACTAATAATGTTTGAATTTATTTAAATTATAGCACAATTCTGATATCGACAGCGTATGCATCGTCCTGAGTTACGATTAATGGATTTATGTCCATCTCCTTAATGCCGAGGTCCTCAATCATTCTGGACATTCCAGTTATCGCCCTGATCGTTGCATCAACATCATAGTTTCTCTTCCTAGCCTGAAGCAGAGAAAGGACTTTGCTTTCTGTCATCATTTCAAGTGCCTCGTTTTCTGAAATTGGAACGAGGCCGTAGCTGATGCTTTTCAAAACTTCCACATATATACCTCCTGGCCCAGTAAGTATGGATGGACCAAATGATGCATCGTTTAGACCTCCAAGGAATACTTCTACACCATTCAATTGCTTTTGAATCATCACCTTTCCCATCTTGCTAATTAGTGTTTTAAAAGATGATTCTAAGTTGCTTTCATCAATATTCATTATTACACCACCGATCTCTGTTTTATGGATTGGCTGATCAGAAGAAACTTTCATAACAACTGGGTACCCTATCTTATTGCAGAAACTCTTTGCTTCATTAAGCGTAGAAACTATGTCCCATTCGGGCACCCTTATTCCATACAATGACATAAGTTTGAATGAGAATTCATCGCTTAGTGTACTTTTTCCCTTTATTAATTCCAATGAACCTTTTACTGGTTCAGATATTCTTATCTTCTTAACTGGTGGCCTTACATTTACTATATGCTTTATTGCCTTGACTGCGTCTTCTGGAAAATTGTAACCGGGTATACCTGCGGATGAAAGAATTCTTAGTGCTGATTCAGAATCTTTTCCCATCATTACTCCTACTATTTTTCTTCCCTTGAATTTTGCTAGAACCTTTGCAACCTCAACGCAGCTTACCGTTGCCAGTTCCTGTACAAGGACTATCTTTGTGCATTCCAGATCCTTGATCAGATCCATAGCCATCATGAACCTTTCACCACTGGCATCCCCTGATAGATCCAGCGGATTCTTTGGAGTGCTCTGATCTGGAAGAATTTTCCTCAATTCAGTCTTCATGCTGTCTGTCAGATTTATCAAACTCAATGACTGACGTTCTATTTCATCCGTAGTTAGAACTCCATGCCCTCCTGAGTTGGTTACAACGAGAATATCGCTCAAGAATTTCTCATCTGACTGAATAATCGCTACGAGATTCAGAAAATCATCAAGATTATCTACAAGTATTCCTCCCACAGTTTTTACTGCGGCCCTAAATAGTTCAATTGATCCGGCTATGCTCCCTGTATGTGTCTGAACTGCCATTGCTCCATATTTTCCAGTACCTCCCTTTATGAAGACTACTGGTTTTTTAGCTGTGATATCAGGAACCTCGGCAAGGAATCTTTCCCCGTCTGCAACACCTTCTATATATGAAAAGATGGCTTTTGTGTTCAGATCATCAGCAAGAAAATGAAATATATCTATTTCATTTAAATCTGTTTGGTTTCCTAGACTTACAAAATAGCTTAGCCCAGTTTTTGTTTTCTCTGCCCAGTCCAGCATATAAGCACCCATTCCACCTGATTGTGCCACAATTGCTATATTACCCTGCTTGACATCTTCATATGCAAAAGTGGCATTGAATGAAGGTGTTATGAATCCCATGGTGTTTGGCCCAAGGAATCTTATAGAATATTTCTTTGCTACTTCCATTATCTTCAATTCAAGTTCTTTTCCCTTTTCATCTACCTCCCTGAACCCGGATGTTATTATCACTGCAGCCCTTGTTCCAGCTTCTCCGGCCTCCATTATAACATCTACTACAGCTTCTCTCGGAACGCTTATTATTACCAGATCAACCTTAGACCCTATTTCCTTAAGCGAACTATATGCTTTCAAACCTTCAATTTCTGGCTCCTTAAGATTTATGGGGTAAAGTTTTCCCCTGTAAGATGTTTTGATATTTCTCACGAGTATATTTCCGATCTTTTCCCTGTTATTGGATGCGCCAACTACAGCAATTGAATTCGGATTGAACATTTCTTCTAACATAATATGAGATTGTCTTCGTTCACTATATATGTTACTGTAACACTTAAGCGAAAAGCATTCTCAATTATAAATTAGA